>PXSX01000001.1 GCA_003022655.1 Bacteroidetes bacterium QH_1_64_81
GTCGAACGAGCCGAGCGCGTGGCAGACCGCGACCGGGAGGTCGACGCCCTCGAACTGGAGGTTGACAAGTACTGTCAGCGCATTATGGCCCGCCACCAGCCGGTGGCCACCGACCTCCGCACGCTCCTCACGGTCGAAAAAATCAACACCGACCTGGAGCGGATTGGAGATCACTGCCGCAACCTCGCCCGCAACGCCGAGCACGTAACCGAGGCCCCCGGCGTGCTCGACCCGGTGAAAATTCGTGAGATGAGCCGGACGGCCCGGCGCATGCTCGACGAGGCGAAGCAGGCCTTCCTGGACCAGGACGCGGAATTGGCGCGCCGCATCCCCGACCTCGACGACGAGGTGGACCGCCTCCACCACGAAAACTTCCGGGCGCTGGTCGACTACATCCAGGCGAACCCGGAGCACGCCGAGGTGGCTGCCCACCTCATCACAGCGAGCAAGGCCATCGAGCGCATCTCGGACCACTCCACGAACATCGCGAAGGGCGTCGTCTTCCTCATCGAGGGCGTTGACATCCGCCACGCCAGCGTGCAGGAGGAGATGACCCCCGGGGACCGACCGTTCGCGAGGTCTCCGTCCTCGCCCACCGATTAGTCCCTCTCCCACCGCAGACGAGCAACGACGGAGCGGTGGTCCGAAATAGCCGTGTCCCCTTCGGGAACGGGAATGCCCGTCGCTACGACGTCCCACGCCGGCCCCGCCAGAACGTGATCGATGCGAACGAGGGGCCGACGGGCCGGAAAAGTGGCTCCTCGCCCCCACCGCCCCTGAGAATCTGCCCGCTGGAGCCCCTGCGCGATGTGCCGGTAGGCCCACTGGTGGGGCGTGCTGTTGAAGTCCCCGACCACGAGGACGGGATGCGTCTCCTGTTCGATGCGTCGACGAATCAGGCGGGCCTGCTCGGCACGGCGCAGTGTCGCAATCCGATAGGACCGCAGGAAGGCCCGCCAGCGGTCCAGCGACCCCCAGTCCTCCATCACCTCCCACGGACGAACGGACCCGATGGTGTGCAGGTGCAGGTTGTAGAGGACGGCCGGACGATCCTGCCAGGTGAAGCGCGTGCGGGTGTACCGGGAGCACCGACTCGTGTCTCCGCCCGGGGGCAAGGGGTGCACGCTCAGCGAGTCGAGTGCGAGGCGTCCCAGGACGGGCTGGCAGAGCGTGGTCCGCGCCGGACGCGCTCGGGGCAGCGTGTACCCAAGAGCGTCCTCCAGGAACGCGCGGGGCGGCCAGGGCCGACTCCCACGTCCGGACGCCGGGGCCGGCTCCGTGGTGACCCAGGACTCCTGGAGGGCCAGCACGTCGGGGGCTTCGCGCTGCACGAACTGTTCCAGCGCTCGCGCCGAGGCGTCTTGCCGTGCAAACGACATCGGGACGTTGAACGTCATCAGTCGAACCGTCTCCACGTCGGCCGCCGACGCGCTCCATCCCCTACCTCGCGGGGCAAATCGAAGGGCGAGGAGCGCGAGCAGGGCGCCGGCAATCACGACTCGCCCCCACGCCCGTCGGTACACGCCGTGCCCGAGCAGCCCGAGGCCGAGGAGACCCACCGCCAGGCCTAGCGGCGGCAACAGCACGGCCAGGAGGTTCGCCCACCAGAAGTGGGCGGGAGGGAGATACGGCGCTACGTAGCCGATGCAGAAGGCCCCGATCAGAAGTCCCGCCACGCCCCACCCGAGGGCCCGAAGCATGTATCGAAGAATCGTCACGGCCGTGCCTGTTGTCAATTGCCCGCGATTGTGATTCCGGTGTCGTTGCGGAACGCGCCCCATACGCGATCGACGCGTTCCGGATCGGTGACGTTTA
>PXSX01000002.1 GCA_003022655.1 Bacteroidetes bacterium QH_1_64_81
CGGCGTGCAGGGCGGATCGAGCCCGGTGGATCTCAACGCGCTTCCAGCCAACGCCATCGAGCGGATGGAGGTGCTGCGGGATGGGGCCTCCTCGCAGTACGGCTCCGATGCGATTGCCGGCGTCGTCAATATCCGTCTGAAAAATGAGCCGATCGATCCGACCGTCGAAACCCGACTGGGGGGCTACATCACCGGCCCGTACCCGAACGACGGTACCACGTACAGCGTCCGCCCCTCCTTCGGCGTGGCACTGGGAGACGACGGCGGGTTCCTCAACTTCTTTGGGGAGTATCGACTGCGCACACCCACCAACCGCGCCGGGCCTTCGGGGACCAATCCGGACTTTGGCTTTCCGTGGCCTACCTCTGGGACGACGGACGAGGTGGGCGACCCTGATGGCGACGGGTTCTACGAGGTCACCGAGAAGAACCGGACCGTCGAACAACCCAACTTCCATTGGGGCGACGGACGCTCCGAGAATGTCCTCCTCTGGTTCAACGGAGCGTACCCGGTGGCCAATGTCAACGCTGACCAGCCCACCGAGGTCTACGCGTTTGGCGGATACAGCTACCGGAAAGGCAAGGGGCAAGGCTTCTATCGCCACGACGTAGACGGCGGCAACTGGCAGCAAATCTATCCGAAAGGCTTCCTGCCCAACTTCGAGAACCCCATCAATGATTACTCGATCTCTACGGGTCTCCGCGGCATGTTCGGGGAGTGGAACTACGACCTGAACCTTCAGCGGGGCGTCAACGACTTCCAGTACAACATCACCAATTCGCTGAACGCGAGCTACGGGCCCACCCTGTCCGGAAACCAGAAGAACTTCTACGCGGGCACGGTCCGCCTCGCGCAGTCGCACGTCCAGCTGGACGTGGACCGAACCTACGACGTCGGCTTTGCGTCCCCGCTCAACGTAGCAGCCGGAGCGATCCTACGGGCGGACACCTACGAAATCGAGGCGGGCGAAGAGATCTCGTACGCCGGCTTCGAGGATGCCCCGTGGGAGATCAATCAGAACGGCGGTACGCCCGCGCCCGGCGCCCAGGTCTTTCCGGGCTTCCGGCCCTCACAGGAGGTCGACGAGACCCGGACCAATGTGGGAGCCTACCTCGATCTTGAGACCGACGTCGTCGATCCACTCCTGGTAAACGCGGCGGTACGGTACGAGAACTACAGCGACTTTGGCTCCACGGTCAACGGAAAGCTTGCCTTGCGCTTCGAACCGGTCGAGCAGATCACGCTGCGCGGAACTGCCCAGACCGGCTACCGGGCCCCGAACCAGGCGCAGAAGTTCTTCTCGAAGGTCTCGACGACCTTCATCGACAATCAGCCGTTTCAGACCGGGATCTTTCCGGTAAATAGCGACGTGGGGAACGCCCTGGAGGTCCCGGACCTGCAGGAGGAGATGTCGCTCAATCTCAGCGGTGGAGTGATCCTTAATCCCGTCGAGCGCTTTCAGATTTCGGCCGATTACTTCAATATCCAGATCGACGACCGGATTATCCTATCGGGAGACATTGGAAGCTCGCCGGACCTGAGCGACGAGGCGCAGCAAAATATCGAGCAGATTCTGGAAGGTACCGGCGCCGAAACGGCGAGTGTCTTTACCAACGCCATCGACACGAAGACCCGGGGCGTTGACGTAACGGCCAAGTACGCCGTGCTCCTCGCCGAAGGCGTTCAGCTCCAGCTCCGCGGTGCGTTCAACTGGACGGAAAATGAAATTACCGGAGGCCCGCGTCAGCCGCCGGCCCTTAGCGAGGAGTTTGAAGAGCAAATCCTCGGGCGCGAGGAACGCCTGGAGCTCTGAGTACACGCTCAGTCCGGAGGTCACCGTTGGGGGGGAAATCGGGTATAATGCGTTCGACGATCAGGTGAACATTGCCGTGGGGGCCCGGAACCTGTTCGACAATTACCCGGACCGCGTGCCCACGGTGGATGATCCCTTCGACGTGATCCTTCCCTATCCGCGATCTTCACCAATCGGATTTAACGGCCGCTTCGTTTACTCGCGGCTTACCATCACGCTGTAGGGCTCTCCCGCTGGGGGCAGGGGGTGGCTCTGCCCTCTGCCTCACGGCGACCGATTCTGATCGACTCCCCCACCTGCTTTCGAATTGAGACCTACTTCTCGACAATGACAGATTTCGCTACTGCACTCCGCCGCTGGAGCCGTCTCGGCATCGGCCTTCTGGTGTTCGTCCTCGTAGCGACCGGCTGCGACGCCTTTACGGACGACGACCTCGGCGATGCGAACCCGCAGACACCCACGATTGCGGAATACGTCGCGGAGGTGTCGGCCTTCAGTTCGCTCGAAGGGGCGGTGCAAGAGGCGGGACTCGCGGGTACGCTGGAAAATGATGGTCCCTTCACGGTCTTCGCGCCCACCGACGACGCCTTTTCTCCGGCCATTGATCCGTCGCTCAACCGGAAGGTCATCACTGAGGTCGTTCAGCATCACGTCGTAGACGGAGAGGTAACCTCTGGCCAGCTCAGCGATGGGCAGACGGTGACCCCCCTCGCTGGGGATGATCTCACCATTGAAGTGGACGAAGGGGTAACGGTGAACCGGGCATCGGTCACAAACGCCGATGCAGAGGCCTCGAACGGAATTGTGCACGTCATTGACAATCTGCTCGTCGACGCCGTGGATCGGGCGACGCTTACGCCCCGGTTTACGATCTTCGCGCAACTGGTGAAGGAGGCGGACCTCGCGGGGGCCCTGCGGGGTCCAGGGGCCAACGATGGACGAACCATCTTTGCACCGACGAACGAAGCCCTCCTCGACGCCTACGACGGCGACGATAGTGGCGAGATTGAGAGCGACGAGATTCCGTCCGACGCCGACGAGATCTTGCAGTACCACGTTCTCGACAGCGTCTTCCTCGCGGCCGACGTCCCTGAGTCAGAAACCGATGTGCCTACCCTCGAGGGATCGGACGTGACCGTCGTGCGGAGCGGGGATGCGGT
>PXSX01000003.1 GCA_003022655.1 Bacteroidetes bacterium QH_1_64_81
TCTCGGAGGCGACCGGGGAGCCGTGGTACGACCGGCAGGGGACGCTTCTGGTCCTCGTGCTTCTCTTCTGGCCCGCCGCCCTCTACGGGCTGTACCGGCAGGGCGACTGGAACGGACGGTTAGACTGGGTTATTCTCGCCGGAAGCCTAGCGATGGCCCTTGTGTGGCTGTCCCTCGTGTAACCTTTTCCACCAGTAGATTTTCGCTTCCATGACGACAAATCCACTCGGTCGGAGCGGCCTCATCGTGTCGGACCTATGTCTAGGAACCATGATCTTCGGCGAGGAGTCGGAGCGGAGTACACCGCCGAAGGAGGCAAGGAAGATCGTTCACCGCTACCTCGACGCGGGCGGCAACCACATCGACACCGCCAACGTCTACGCGGATGGCCGGTCGGAAGAGATCGTGGGGACGGCCATAGAGGACCGACGCACGGACATCGTGCTGGCCACGAAGGTCCGGTTTCCGCGAGGGACAGGGGCCAACGATGAGGGCCTCTCCCGCCAGCACATCATGCAGGCGGTGCACGAGAGCCTCCGGCGGCTCAACACGGATTGGATCGATCTCCTCTACATGCACTGCTGGGACCCGGTGACACCGCTCGACGAGTCGCTGCGCGCCTTCGACAACCTCGTTCGGCAGGGCAAGGTCCGCTACATTGGCGTCTCGAATTTTAAGGCGTGGCAGGTCATGAAGGCGCTCGGCCTCAGCGACTCAAACGGCTGGGCCCGCTTCATCGCCGGGCAGTATCAGTACAGCCTCGTCAAGCGCGACATCGAGTACGAATTCTCGGACCTCTGCGCGACTGAAGGCATCGGACTGATGCCCTGGGGGCCCCTTGGGGGCGGATTTCTGACCGGCAAGTACTCGCCGGATGAGCGTCCGACAGATCCGTCCTCGGAGGGCCGTATTGCCGCAACCGACGCGGCGGGGGAAGAAGCGTGGCATCGACGCAACACGGAGCGCAACTGGCGCATTTTGGAAACCGTCGACGCCATCGCCCAGGAGCGCGGCGCCACCCAGGCGCAGATCGCGCTAGCCTGGCTCCGGGCGCAGGACCTCGTCTCCAGCGTCATTCTCGGCGTGCGTACGATGGAACAGCTCGAAGAAAACCTGCAGGCCGCCGACATCGATCTGACGGAGTCGGAACTCGACCGCCTCGATGAGGCCAGCGCCCTGCCCGAGCTCTATCCCTACCGCATGATCCGAGACTACGGGGCCCGCAACGTCGAGTCCTTTGGGGCGTAGGACGTGCCGGGCCGTGAGGCAGTTCTGCCGAATCTTGATGCCTTCTCGTACGGACCGTTCCGAATCGTTAGCCACGTTCGTTTCCTTCGCGCTCCCGCGTCCCAATTGGGGCCGCCAGCAGCGCGTCCGGGATGGCGAACGCGTTGACGAGCGCCTCCGCCTGTGGCCGCACCTCGTCGCAAAGATCGTTGACGGTGCCCCGGATCGCCTTTGCCTTGGGCGGGGTCACGTAACTGGCTTCCAGGAACCAGTCCAGATCCGCCTCGATGTGCGAGAGCGCAAAGAGCTGGCGAAGCGTGGCCAGCGCCTCACGGAGCGGCGGGTCGTCCACCGTTTCGATCGCGTCGGCAAACCGGTCCAGAATGACCCGTTCGGCCTCCGCGTGGGCGAGTTGCACGAGGTGGTCCTGCACGTCCACGAACGCGTCGAACGGGTCCATGCCGTCGTCAACGCGGCGCTCTAGGCGCTGACCCACGTTTTGGAGCATGTGCTCGGCCCGGTACTCGAACGCGCTCCGCTGGAAGTCGAGCCCCCGCAGGTGCTCGGGGTCCACGAAGCGCGCCATGCCCAACAGGTTCATGTCCCGGAACTCGCGCCGGAAGTCCGACAGCAGGCCCTTGGCCACCTGCAGCATGAGCACGGTGTTGTCCCCTTCGAAGGTGGTAAAGACGTCGGTGTCGGCCTTGAGCCGCCCAATCCGATTGTCCGCCCGGTAGCCCTGCCCCCCACAGGCCTCACGGGCCTCCTGCAGCGTATCGGTAGTGTGCCAGGTGGCGTACGCCTTGAGCGCGTTGGCCTCCGCCTCAATCGCGTCGAGCGACTCGTCGCGCCTTTTCGCCGCGAAGCGCGCCGTCAGGTCGTCCAGGGCAAAGTGAAGGGCGTAGGTCGTGGCCAGGCAGGGCAGAAGCCGACGCTTGTGCATGCGGTAGTCCAGGAGGGGCACCTCCGGCTCGTCCTTCGGCCCAAACTGGCGGCGCCGGTTGCCGTAGCGGATGGCGATCGTGAGGCCCGATTTGGCGGCGCTCAGCCCGGCCCGCGCCACGCTGATGCGCCCGCCCACCAGCGTGCTCAGCATGGTAAAAAACCGCTTGCC
>PXSX01000004.1 GCA_003022655.1 Bacteroidetes bacterium QH_1_64_81
GAGATCCAACTCGCCACCTCCGACGATTTTCGCCCAATTCGGGCGCTCTTGGAGACTTGCGGCCTTCCACACGACGACCTCACCCCCTCCCACCGGAGCAGTTCTTCGTGGCCCGAGTCGAGCACGCCGATCCGGTGGCGGCGTAGAGTGTTTTGCGTTTGGGCGTGTTGGCGTTTGGAGAGTGGGGGAAATGGGGAAAAGGGAGACGTAGACACAGAGGGGGCCTGATATCCCTCTTTGAACCGAAGCTGTGCCGACCGCACGTCCAAACGCCCGCCCGCTGCTACTCATACACCAGGTCGCTAAGGAGCGATGGGGGCGTGCGGTCCTCCACGAACGCCCGGCCTTCGTCCTCCCCCTTCTCGCGGAGCGTCGTGAGGTCCGGGTCGCTGGTGGCACTCCCGTCGAAGACGATGCCTGCCGCGATGTCGGCAAGTCGCTGTCCGAGGTCGCCCTCGCGCGGCAGGCCCTGCCGGCAGCCCCGCTCCAGCGTACGAATCGTGTGGTTGCCCACCGGCTCGTCCATCGCGCGGCTCACCCCCGCCGTGAAGCCCACGACGTACGCGGCGGGCTTCGCCTTCAGCAATTTGGGGGCGTAGTCGCCGGGCAGGTCGCCCACCTGCAGGCGAAGGCCGTCGGCAACCGTTTCGATGACCGTGGCGGAACGATCGTCGGGCATGGAGCGCAGAGCAATTAATTCGAATCAAATCGGCTCAGCCTACGAATCGGGCCTGCGGGCGTTCACAGGGTGCCCAACCGGCCTCAGGGCACGGCATCTTGGTGATGCGACTACGACATGCAAACGCCCCGACCGATCCAGGACCGCGTTGGGACGGGGAGACGAGACGACCTCGCCCACAGCGGCCAGGCAGGCAAACGCTACGACTTCGGGGCCCAGGAGTCACAGTACCCCTGTTCGGCGACGGGGCCGGGGAAGAGTTGACAGCCCCCACAGCCGGAGCCGTATCGCTCTTCTTGGTACAGCGAGCAGTTCGCACAGTTCTTGTCCGGCTCGGGAGACTCCTCTACGTAGTTCAGGGAGTTTACCATCTGCTCGCGCTGCTGCTTCTGAGCGTCGGAGAGGCCCGACAGGTCCGAGCAGTCCGCCGAGGCGGTCGTCTCGGACGCGTCCGAGCCTCCTCCCGAATCGTCCGACCCGCCGCACGCAGCGAGCAAGGATCCGCTCGCCCCAACCCCGGTCGCAAGACTGAGGGATTGGAGAAAGTGCCTCCGTGATACGCGATTTGAGTCATAAGATTCCATGGGGACGGACGTGTTGTTTGCCTCCTTTGCCGGTGAGAATTCGGGGGGACTGCATGCACTGCTCTTGCTCAGGGCAGAGAAGAGGCAGGGTACGGTCTTCGCGGGAAGGGACACTGTTCGCGTGGGGACATTCCCCGATCCACGCATCCGTCTCTCATCCACACATCGGCGCCCACCGAAGAGCCAGACGCGGGGGAACGCCTCCGTACGCACACCGGAGACGCGGCGATTGACGTTATTCCCAACAAGGTTACATGAAAGAGGACCAGATCGGAGAAAAGCAACCTGTTTCTCTAAACACGTTTCCTTCCGGAAGTTAAGTAAGTGGAGTGATGAAGGTGGGGAGGACGCTCGCACGCCCGCTAGGGAAACGAATATCTCACACCGTCGCACTCGCTACCAGCGAAAAACGTCTAGCGATGTCATGGCCATTATTGAGGTAGAGGGACTCTGGAAAATTTTCGGAGGAAATCCGGAGCGCGCTCGCACCCTCGCGAAGGAGGGAAAATCGAAGGCGGAAGTGAAAGCGGAG
>PXSX01000005.1 GCA_003022655.1 Bacteroidetes bacterium QH_1_64_81
GCGCCACGTCCTCTGGGGCCATAAACCGATCTTCGGGCAGGTCCACGCCTTCCCAGGTCGGGGTGTCGGTGGCGCCGGGGAGCACTGTCGTCACGCGAAGGCCCTCATCCTTCGTCTCCTCCCGGACGACCCGGGCGAGGCCATGGAGCCCGTGCTTGGCGGCGCAGTAGCCGGCGTTCCCTGGATGTGCCATAATGGAGGCCACCGAGCCCATAAAGAAGAGGTGCCCCGATTCCCGCCTCCGCATCGCCGGCAGAAACGCCTGCGTGACGGCGAACGCCCCGGTAAGATTCACGTCGATTTGCTCGCGGAAGCCCTCTAGGGTGAGCCCGTCGAGGGGCGCGTGGTCGAAGCTGCCCGCATTGTTGACGAGGACGTCCGGCGTGCCCCATTCGGACCGTACCGTCTCGGCCATGGCCGTCACCGCCGCGTCGTCGGTCACATCGGTGGGCACGACGAGCGGCTCGCCCCCGCGGGTCCGGCATGCCTCGGCGACGGTATTGAGCGCCGGGCGCGTGCGAGCCACCAATGCTACCTTCGCGGCGTCGCGCGCCGAAAATGCCTCGGCAATGGCCCGCCCGATGCCCTGGCTTGCACCCGTAACAACTGCAATCATAAGTTTGGAATGAGGACTGCGGAGTGCGGAATAGCGAGGTCAAACGTCACCGGCGGTCCTCAAACTCCACATTCCACACTCCAAAATCCACACTCGTCTACTCGGTGGCGCCGATGAGGCGCATGAACTCGGCCCGCGTGGGGTGCGTGTCGAACTCGCCGCTCACCGAGCTGGTGGTCGTGGCCGAGTTTTGCTTCTCGGCCCCGCGCATCATCATGCAGAGGTGCTTCGCCTCGATGACCACGGCGGTGCCCAGCGGATCGACGACTTCGTCAATGGCGTCGCGGATTTGAAGGGTAAGACGCTCCTGCACCTGCAGGCGACGCGCAAAGGCCTCCACGGTGCGCGGAATTTTACTGAGGCCCACGATCTTGTCGTCCGGAATGTAGGCCACGTGGGCCTTGCCGTAAAACGGCAGCATGTGGTGTTCGCAGAGGGAGTACACCTCGATGTCTTTCACGAGGATCATCTCATCGTAGGCCTCCTCAAAAACGGCCTGACGGAGAATGTCCTTCGGGTCGAGGGCGTACCCGTGCATCAAAAACTGGTAGGCGCGGGCCACGCGCTCCGGCGTGTCGGCCAGCCCTTCCCGGTCGGGATCCTCACCCAGGATGTCGAGGAGAGACTCAATGTGTTCGCTGAGGGCCTCGGACGTGTCCTCGTCGTAGATGTCGCGCCGCTCATATAGCTTCGGCGGCACGCCGTCGGCGGCGCCGTTGGTACGCAGCCCGCTCGACTGAATCTTTTTCTCGGCCATTTCGGTGTGGGGGGCAGTGAAAAATACTGAGAGCAAAAGGGTGCCACGCAGCTACTCGCCCCGATATTCCACGACGTTGCGGGGCGTCTCGTAAAGCCGCACGCAGTGAAGCTCACCGGTGGGCAGAGCGTCTTCCAGCTCGTTCCAGATGGCGATGGCAAAATTCTCGCTGGAGGGAATCGTGCCGTCCATGAAGTCCACCTCTAGGTTCAGGTTCTTGTGGTCCACCTTGTCGAGGACCTGTTCGTGGAGGATCTCCTTCAGGTCGCCGAGGTCCACTACGTACCCTGTTTCCGGATCCGGTTCGCCGGCGACGGTCACTTCCAACTCGTAGTTGTGGCCGTGCCAGTTGGGATTGTTGTCCTTCCCGTAGGCCTCCCGGTTCCACGCCTCCGATTTGTTGGGGTTGTGGAGACGGTG
>PXSX01000006.1 GCA_003022655.1 Bacteroidetes bacterium QH_1_64_81
GCACCGGAGCTGTGGAGCCGGGGAAAGCCGGTGATTGCGAACCTGTTGCGAGGTCCCCATGCCCGACCGCTATCGCTGTCGCGTCGAGAATACGACCGTCCGCCCCGAGCGGCGCGACACGCTCGAAGATCTGGTGCTCAAGATGTTCGAGCGGCGCCACCACCACCTCATCGCGGGACGCGAAAAACAATGGCTCACCGTCGAACTCATCCAGTCGCTTCGGGAGGCAAGTCAGGTGTACCGGGACGAACTGAGCACGGAGACCGAGGGCCCACTTCCCTTCGCTCTCGGCTACTTTCGCCTTCGCGACGACACCCTTGAGCTGGTGAGCGACGAAGTCCCGGCCAACGTTGACCCTAAACGCTTCGTCCAGTTTCTGAGCGAGTTCCTACAGCCGGGGGCTCGCCTCTGGTTTGCCGGCGACGACGGGGAGGAGGGGTGGGTCGTCCGCGGCGTCGGCGAGGTCGCCGCCCTGCCGGCCGCGTCGGGTGCCCCGGACGATCAGACCCCCGACGACGAATCGGCTGAGGCCAAGACCTGACAGAGGCGGCGCGCGGCGTCCTGCAGGGAGCGGAGGTTGACGTCGTCCTCGTCCTCCGGCAGGAGCGTCACGGTGCGGTACCGGCCCTGTCCATCGTCGGCGAGGTGCTCGCGCACCCGCACCCCCAGGCACGAGCCGTCGTAGCCCACCAGGCCCGTGGCCGTGTTCGGGCGATTGGGAAAGGGAGACCCGTCGGGCAGCGCCTCCGCCACGGTGTCGATCATAGACCGGGCAGCCTCCGTCGTGAGCGCCTCCAGCCGCACGAACAGGTCCACCGAGAAGTCCCGGTCGAAGGCCACCTCCACCCGGCTGAAGTTCGGGTTCGTTGGCCGCCAGTGCAGATCCACGTGTCCGCATCCGCCGGTGAGATCCTCCACCGCGGCGAGGAGTTCGGGAAAGCGGTCCTCGAGCGCGTTCATCATCCGCATGTAGCCCTGCATGCTGCCCTGCATCCCCGAGACCTGCCCCAGTCCCTCGGCCGCCTCCATGGAAGCGTCGTGCAGCCACTCCTGCACCACGTTCGTGCGCGTGATGTCGTCACTCACGGCCCGGAGCGAGGTCGAGAGGTGCGGCTCAATGCGGGCTTTCCAGTCCTCCTTGGAGTAGGACGAAGGCATCGGACGCGTGCGCGAGGTAGAGGGAAAGTGCGATACACCGTGGACACAAGAAGGGGAACAAAAACGGACGATCTACGTCCAAAGACAGCTAATCATACTTCCAATGCCACTGGACTCGTATTGTGCCTGATCGACCCACCACTTCCCGGCAGCCGAAGGCGATGCCGCTGGATGAGCTCTCAGACCATCTTCAAATTTCGAAGCAAACTCTCGTTCGCTGGACCGACCGCCACCTGATCGACGCGGATCTTTACTGGTCCCTCTCCGACACGAACGAGGAGATCCGCATGATCGACGTCAGCGACGAGACGCTGGACTTTCTGGAGGATTTCGCGGCCGACTACCGGGAAGACGTCGTGAGCCGGACGGAGGCCCGTCGCATTCTCAAGCAAATCGACCGGAAAAAGATCAAGAAGCTCATCCGGGCCGGCGACGTTGAGGACGTCGAGGTCGACGAAGAGACCCGGGTCGTCGTGGGCAGCTTGGAGGACTACCTCATGGACCGGGAGCAGGAAGACGAGGAGGACGAAGACGAGGACGAATAACGCCCCCCGCTCCGTCAGGCCGATCCTTCCGCGTCGAGCATGTCCTGGAGGGTCGGCCTCATTTCGTCGGTGGGGAAGATGCCGACCACACGCTTCGTGATCTGACCGTCGGGCGTCACGAGGATCGTGGTGGGCAGGCCGGGGATGGGGCCGAACTCGGCCTCCGCAGTGCCCTCGGCGTCCACGACGATGGGGTAGTTGATCTCGTGCTGGTCCACGAAGGGATCGACGACCTCCCGACCCTTACGGTCGAGCGCGACTCCGATGACGGTGAGGCCGTCCTCCTCGAGGTCGGAATGCAGCGCCTTGAGGTCGGGAATTTCTTCACGGCAGGGGGCGCACCAGGTGGCCCAAAAATTGACAAGTAGCACCCGTCCGTCCTGCTTGGCGAGATCGATCGACGCACCGTCCAGCGTTTCGAGCGTGAGGTCCGGCACCGGCTCGGGCTCCACGTCCCGCACTTTTCCGGGGAGGGGGCCGGACGAGGCAGAAGACGACGAGGCCTCCGAAGACTGCTGGTCGTTGCCTCCCCCGCAGGCGACGAGCAGGAAGCCCAAACTGAGAGCGCTAAGGGCGATCAACAGGGGGCGCATGACCTTGGGGGACTATTCGGCGGACATAGTCGCGGAGGGGAGCACCGCACGGATCGTCTCGGCCGTGACGTCGAAGTGAGACGCATCGAAGACGGACTCCTGCTGATCGAGGACAATCGCCTGGGGCGTCTCGTGGCGCACGCCGAGCGTGTCGGCAATCTCATCGGATAGGGCTCGGCTCTCCTGCACCACGAGCTTGTAGATGGGCAGATCCTCCTCCTCGGCCAGTTGTTGCATCTCCGTGTCGGCGTTGCCGCTTACCGGGCACGCGGAGCTATGTTTGTACAGAAGGACCGGCTGCTCCTCGGAGCGCGAGCGAGCATCGGCCCAGTCGGCCTGGCTGGACAAGGAGCGGAAGCAATCGTTGGACATGGGGTACGCGGGTCATTCGGTGGAAAAAGCGCCAATCTAGCCGTACTGTGAGACCGGGACCGTGATACAGAACGGCGGTGAACAATCAGTCAATACCGAACGGGCGCCTCCGGGGCGCAGTAGGCACCATGGGTTTCGACCGGTAATAATTTTCGCTGAGGCGGCGGACACTTCGGGAATACTCGGTCGCTGCCGTACCCAGCGCACTCTGAAAGTACTTCTTCGCTACGCTCAGGGCGCAGCCCGGAGACTACTTGTGCTGTGGGCAGCATGACCGTTGGCCCTCGCTTCGCTCCCAGCGCAGAAGACCGCGGAATACGACGCCTCTTGACAGTCCGCCGTCCGCGGTGCGCCGCTGGAACCGCTGTATTCCGCACCTCAGGTACATCCTACACGAAAAGTACATCCTACACGAACCGTACCGTTGAGGTGCGTCACTGCTGTTGAATCAATCTCTCCTGCACATGCCAACGCCGGACTCCGGGGCCGATGAGGTCCGCTGGTCCCTCGACGATCTGTACGACGATCCCGATGCCCTAAGGACGGAATTGGCCGACGTGGAGGCCGACGTGGAATCGTTTGCCGATCGGTATCGGGGCCGCATCGGCGACCTCAAGCCGGAGGCTTTGGCCGACGCCCTCGACACGCTAGCCGCCATCCAGGACCGCCTGGGACGAGCACAGTCCTACGCGTACTTGCACTGGTCGGCCGACACGAACGATTCCGACCGGGGGGCGCTTCGGCAATGGGTTCGGGAAACGGTCGACCGCCTCCAGCAGAGCCTCGTCTTCGTCGAAACCGAGTGGGTGGCCCTTCCGGAAGAACGGGTCGAGACCCTGCTCGCCCACGACGCCCTCGACGAGCATCGTCACCACCTGGAGACGGAGTATCTGCGACAGGACCATGTGTTGAGCGAGGCGGAGGAAAAAGTCCTTTCGGAAAAAAGCATCACCGGCAAGAACGCCTGGACCCGGTTTTTCGACGAGACGCTCGGCGCGGCCCGCTTTGAGCTCGACGGCGAGCCCCTCACGCAAGAGGAGACCCTCTCGAAGCTCTACGAGCCCAATCGGGCGCTCCGTCGGCAGGCCGCGCTCTCCTTCACGGACGGGCTGAAGGACCACCTGCGGACCCTGACGTTTGTCTTCAACACGCTCCTCGCGGACAAGGCCTCCACCGACCGCCTGCGCGACTACGACCACTGGCTCGAACAGCGCAACCTCGCCAACGAGGTCGACGACGAGACGGTGGACACTCTCATCGAGGCCGTCACCGGGCGGTACGACCTGGTGGCGCGCTTCTACCGGCTCAAGAAGAAGCTCCTGGGCCTCGACGAGCTCTACGACTACGACCGGTACGCGCCGGTCCAGGAGGCCGATACGAGCTACAGGTGGGACGAGGCCCGGGCCCTCGTGCTGGACGCCTACGGCGACTTCCATCCCGAGATGGCGGACGCCGCCCGTTGGTTTTTCGAGGACCAGTGGATCGACGCTGCCCTGGAGCCCGGCAAGCGCAGCGGGGCGTTCAGCCACGGCACGGTGCCGAGCGCCCATCCGTACGTCCTGCTCAACTACACGGGCAAGGCCCGCGACGTACAGACCCTGGCGCACGAGCTTGGCCACGGCGTGCACCAGTTCTTGGCCCGTGAGCAGACCATCTTCCACCACGGCACGCCCCTCACGACCGCCGAGATGGCATCGGTCTTCGGCGAAATGCTCGTCTTCCAGCGCCTCATGCGGCGCGAGGAGGATCCGGCCAACCGGCTGGCCCTGCTCGTCGCCAAGATCGACGACACCCTCGCCACCGTCTTTCGTCAGGTGGCGATGAACCGGTTCGAGGACCGGATTCATACCGATCGGCGCGAGAACGGGGAGCTGCGGACGGACCGTTTTTCCGAGCACTGGATGGACACTCAGCGGGCCATGTTTGAGGGAAGCGTTACTCTTGGGGATCACTACCAGTACTGGTGGAGCTACGTCCCGCACTTCCTGCACACACCGGGCTACGTGTACGCCTACGCCTTCGGAGAACTGCTCGTCCTGGCCCTGTACGCCCGGTACGAAGAGAGCGAATCCGGCTTTGCCGATCAGTACCTCGACCTGCTTCGGGCCGGCGGGTCCGACTGGCCGCACGAGCTCGTGGGCCAGATGGGCGTCGATCTCGAAGACGAAGACTTCTGGCAGAACGGGCTCTCGCACATCGAGGCGCTGATTGAGGACGCGGAGGCGCTGGCCGATCAGACGACCGTCGATCCTGTCGTTCGGGGCGACGGGTCCCCCCGCAGTGCGTCCTGACCCCACTGCTTCCGCTCACGACCCCCTCGTTCGAGGGCCGAAGGGGCGCTCCGGCCGATAATCTGGAGTCGCTTCGGCACAGTTCCCCCGTCTCGCCATGGTTTACATTGACCGCATTCTCTTTCCCACTGACGGGTCGGAGTGCGCCGAGTGGGCGCGGCGTCACGCGATGTATCTCGCCGACCACTTCGACGCGGTCCTCCACGTGGTTCAAGTGGACGAACGAGACGTGGACCCGACCGACGTGATTGACGTTCAGGAGGCCGATGTGCTGGCCGACCTGCACGACACCGAAGCGGTGTCTTCGGTCCTTGCCGAAGCGCGTGTTCGGGAACGAACAGTTTCGTACGCCTCAGTGGCGGGGGGAATCCTCACCTACGCGGTTGAGCACGACTCGAATCTCATCGTGCTCGGCACGCACGGGCATCGGGGGGTGCGTCGGCTCATCCTGGGTAGTGTCGCGGAAGAGGTCGTGCGGAAAGCGCCATGCCCCGTCGTGACGGTGGGCCGGGGGGCGTTGGCCCCCAACGCCATGGAGGGGGGCGAGATGCTCGTCCCGATCGACTTTTCTGAACATCGATCCCGCCTGCTGGCGCACGCTCGGGAAATTGCTCCCATCTACGACATGGCCGTCACGCTCCTGCACGTGGTGGAGGTGCACGGACAGCCCGACGCCTACGGGACGTACGAATCGGCCCCGGACCCCGGGGTGCTGAAGGACCGGTCCGAGCAGGTACTCGACAGGGAGGCGGAGGCACTCCGGGAAAAAGGGCTCGACGTCTCCATTGAGGCGGCGGGGGGACATCCCGCCGAGCAGGTTCTCACCGTGGCCGAGGACCGTGAGGTTGCCTTCATTGTGATTGCGACCCACGGGCGAACGGGGATGGATCGCATGCTCATGGGGAGCGTGGCGGAAAAAATCATTCGTCAGGCGCCGTGTCCCATATACACCGTGAAATCCTTCGGCACGTCCCTCGTTGACGACGAGAACGAGTTGAAAGGAGCCTCCTCAGGATAACTCATCGGAGTCTCCAGCGTACTCCCCATTGTGTGGGGTCCCGTGACGACCGAGGACGGCAGACGGCGGTTCGTCGACTGGGAACGCCGTCGCCTTGATGACGGTGCGGCCCACAACTCCGCATTCACAGCGTCGATGTACTTCCGAGCGATCAGTCGTCCGTGCCCGATTTAGATTCCCCAGACGGCCTCGTTCTCCTGTGGAGCGGGGGCAAGGATGCCACCCTCGCCCTCGACGTACTCCATAGCCAGTCGCCCCGCCGGATTGGGGCGCTCCTTACGACCGTTGTCGAGGACGAGGACCGCGTAACCATGCACGGCACGGCGCTGTCCCTCGTTCGGCAACAGGCCGATGCGCTGGGCCTTCCCCTGCACGTGATGCGGGTGCCCGCCATGCCCCCGAACGAGGTGTACGAAGCCCGGCTCGACGCCGCCCTCACGCCGTTGCTCGACGACGGGTTCGGGACCGTCGTGGCGGGAGACCTCTTCCTTGACGACGTGCGCGCCTACCGGGAGCAGGCAATCGAGTCCCTCGGGGCGACCGCACTCTTTCCCCTCTGGCAGCGCGACACGGCGTGGTTGGCGCGCCGCTTCCTGGAGCGTGGCTACCGCGCGGTGGTCACGGCCGTCGACACGACCCAGCTCGACCCTTCCTTCGCCGGGCGGGTCTACGACGAGGCCTTTCTCGACGATCTGCCCGACGACGTGGATCCCTGCGGCGAGCACGGGGCCTTCCACACCTTCGTGACCGATGGGCCTCCATTCCGGCAGCCCGTTCCTGTCGCGATGGGAGCAGAAGAACCGGGCGAGCGCATGCACACCGTTCGGCTCGCGCCCGGCGACGAGGAGCCTCCGAAGTGATCGCGGCGCGAGAACCCGGGCCAAAAGAAAACCCCCCCGCTCGGCCTTGCCGAACGGAGGGGCATAGAAACGAGGAGGAGAGGGTTAGTCCTCTTCAGCCGCGGTGGACGTCTTCCCAGAGCCGTTCTCATCGGTCGGGGCCTGCCCGGCCACATCTTCCGTGGAAACTTCAGGCTCACCGTTTGTGGGGCCCTCGGTCTCAGCCGTGGGCGCCTCAGTAGGCGCCTCGCCTTCCTTGACCTCGAAGGAAAGCTCCTCCGACTCCCCGTCGTGGGTAATGAGCACCGTGTCACCCTCGGTGATCTTGTCGTGGAGGATGTTCTCGGCCATCGGGTCCTGCACGTACTTCTGAAGGGCCCTGCGGAGCGGTCGCGCGCCGTACTTCTGATCGAAGCCTCTGTCCGTCAAGAATTCCTTGGCGGCCTCGTCGAACTCAAGTTCGAGACCGAGCTCCTCGGCCCGCTCGAAGAGGTCCTCCGACATGATGTCGATGATGTCGAAGATGTTATCCTTGTTGAGCGGGTTGAAGACGATCACGTCGTCGAGC
>PXSX01000007.1 GCA_003022655.1 Bacteroidetes bacterium QH_1_64_81
GGCCTCCCTCCTTCGGGATGTCCGCTCCATCGAGGCGCTTTCTGCAAGTGCGCAGACCGACCTCCCGTCCGATCCCCTTCTTGCCACCTACGTGACGGTACGGCACCTCCATCCAGAGGAAGACGTGCCGCCCGGGTTGGACACGGCCTTCTCGAAGCTCGAGACCCGCATCGAGCACGACGCGTCGCTTCGGCGAAAGGTCGATGCGGCCCGGCGCCGACTGCGCGAGGCCGAAGCGGCCATCGATCCCGTGTCGCACTTCGAGGCACTGACGGAGCACACGCTCGAGAAAGAGACGGAGCCGGACCCTGCCCAGCACACGGAGCCAGCGTCGACCGAGAGTCCGGGCGCGGCCCCGTCGCTGCTGGAGGTCTTCCTGAGTCTCCCGCGGCTCGCGCGATGGGGAGCAGTGGTGGCCGTCGTACTGGTGGGGACGTACGGGGTCCTGTACGGCGTGAGTCAGGCCACGCAGTCGCCCCTCGATCGCCTCGCCGCCGTGGAGGTTAGTGATCAGGTCGTTGAAAACTACGCCACCACCGAACTGCGCGGCGCTCAATCAGGGACCGACACGGCATCGGCCGACGATCAGTATCTGGAGGCACTTTCCGCGCTTCGGGAGGCGCGGAGCTCCACGCTGGGGCTCTTTCCTCGATACGACCCCGAACGGCTCGAACAGGCGAAGCAGGGCCTGGATCGGGTGCTGGAGCAGGTCGAGCCCGGGTCCTTTCTGGCCCTAGAGGCGCACTTCTATCTCGGCAAGATTGCCCTTGCGCAGGAAGAGGTCGACGCCGCCCGGCGTCACTTCAAGACGGTCGTACAGAGAGAGGGTCGGCGGACGGACGAGGCGTATGAGATCCTGAAGACGATTCAGCAGGAATACGGCAGGAGACGTGAGTAGGGGGGCGCCGGTTCGTCCGCTCTGCGCAGGATGCGTGTGGGCGGATGGGAAAGGGGGAAAGGGAGTTTTGGAGAGCGGGAGCGTGGGTGCACGAGCGACTTTGCTTTCAACATTCGCGATCGTGCCTACTGCTGCGTCAGTCGTCATTCTTTGTGTAGAAGCGATGTCAAAATCCCGGTAGCATGTCGTTCCGAGCGAAGTCGAGACACGAGCCTAGCGACTGACGAAGTAAACCTCCTCGAAACGAGCAGATGCTCTCGGGAAGATCCCTCCGCGTTGGTCGGGATGACGAGGTACGAAGGGGATTTCGAGATCATGGCTTCCACCTAAACAATCAGGTCTGACGCGGCACTATACTCTCCATACCCGCGCCCTTTCTCCCGTTCTCCCACGCCCAACTACGGCTCGGGAATCATGCGTAGGTGTTGAGCATCACTGGCATGATGAGCATGAGAATGTCCTCGTCTTCGGCGTCCTCGCGGGGCAGGACGATGCCGGCGCGGTTGGGGGAGCTGAGCTCGAAGACCACCTCGTCGCACTCGACGTTGCTGAGCACTTCGGTGAGGTACTCCGAGTTGAACCCAATCTCCATCGCCTCACTGTCGTAGTCGCAGTGGATGGTCTCCTCGGCTTCGCTGGAGCGCTCCACGTCCTCGGCCGAGATGGTCACCGTGTCGGCCGTGACGTCGAGCCGGATCTGATTCGTCATGCTGGAGGAGTAGAGCCCGACGCGCTTGACGGCGTTGAGCATGTCCTCGCGGTTGACGACGAGGTGGCGGTCATTCCCGTCCGGAATGACGGACTGGTAGTTCGGGTACGTCTCGTCGATCAGCCGGGCGAGCACGCGGGAGTTGTCGAATTCGAAGCTCACGTGGCTCTCGTCCACTCGAACGGTGCAGATCTCGTCGTCCTCCACGACCCGTCCCGCGAGCTTCGTGGCTTTCTCCGGGACGATGAAGTCGGTGGAGATGTTGGCCTGAAGCTCGGGAAGGGTGAGCTTTACGAGCCGATGCCCATCCGTGGCGACCACGGAGGTCGCGTCCTCGCCGACCTGGAAGTACACCCCCATCATGGCGGGGCGCAGGGCATCCTGGCTCACGGCGAAGGCGGTCTTGTCGATTGTGCGGCCTAGCAGTCCACCTTCGACGTTGAGTTCGTGCTGTTCCTCTAACTCCGGAAGCTCGGGATAGTCCGACCCGTCGTGGCCCACCATCTTGTAGTGGCCCTGGTCGGTCTCCATCCGGATCTCGAAGTCGCTGTCCGCCGAGAACTCGATGGGCAGGTCCGGCAGCGCGCGCAGGGTATCGATCAGTCGCTGAGCGGGGACCGCGATGGGGGTGCTCTCCGGCGTGCCGTTCGTTTCGAACTGAACGGGCACCGTCTGAATGATCGAGATCTCGAGATCGGTGGCGCTCAGGCGCAGCGTGTCCCCGTCGCGCTCGAAGAGAATGCACTCTAGGATGGGCATCGTGCTCTTCGACGGAACGGCGCCCTTGACGGTGTTGAGCGCCTCGAGAAGGTCGGCGCTTGAGGCGGAGAATTTCATGGGTATAGGCGCGTTGCGGAAAGGAACAGTCGAAGTTCAGTGTGCTCCATGTCTTAATAAACAGACACATAAGGTCGTACGCAACCCGTACGGAGGGGAGCGGCGGAAGATTCAGGGCCGCGACGGCTGTCCCTCGGTAACGATCCCAAGTTGTGCCCTTTCGCCTTGGCGCTCGTTCGGCCCGACGCGGGGACGCGGAGAAAGGGGGAATGGGAGAATGGGGGAGAAAAATATGGATGATGCCGATCAGGGGTTGAATCGACGAACCCGCCTGAGCCGCTGCTGAAGGCGATCCGTTTTTAACACGGTCCGATTCAAGATTCCTTCAGCGCCTGCAAACGCCGATTCTGCTCAATCCCTGATTCGCATGGATGCTTGTGAGGCACGCCCTTTCGCCCACACATTCAGGCTAGGGTCGCGAGTCAGAGGGAAAACCCAAGACTCGACCAGGATGCAATGCGCGAGTGTCCGGACCTACCGGCCGTGGCGCTCAATCTTTCGACCGATTTCCTCCACCGTCTCCCGAAACTGGTCGTCGGCCTCTGTTCGCTCTTTGACCGTGTCGTTGGCGTGGATGACCGTGGAGTGGTCGCGGCCACCGAAGTGAAGTCCGATGTCCTTCAGGGAGTGTTGCGTGTGCTTCTTGGCAAAGTACATCGCAATCTGCCGGGCCCGCACGACCTCGCGTTTTCGGGTCTTCCCGCGGATCTGATCCTCGGAAATGTCCAGGTGCTCGCACACGATGCGCTGGATGTCCTCGATCGTGAGGGTGGCCTCCTGTTCCTGCACGAGGTCGCGCAGGACCTCTTTGGCGAGGTCGAGGGTAATGTCGCGCTGGTGGAGGGTGGCGTGGGCGAGCAGCCGGATCAGCGCGCCCTCGAGCTCTCGGATGTTGCGTTCGATGCTGCGGGCGATAAACGTGATCACCGCGTCGTCGAGCTCGATGCCCTCGTCCTCGGCCTTGCGCTCGAGGATGGCGACGCGCGTCTCCAGGCCGGGCGGCTTGAGGTCGGCCGACAGCCCCCACTGAAAGCGGGAGAGCAGACGCTCCTCGAGGCCCTCGATGTCCCGCGGTGGCCGATCCGCCGACAGCACGATTTGCTTGCCCGCCTGGCGCAGCGCATTGAAGATGTGGAAGAACTCCTCCTGGGTCTTCTCCTTACCGCTGAAAAACTGCACGTCGTCGACGATGAGCACGTCGACCTGGCGGTAGAACCTCGAAAACTCGCTGATCTCGTTCCGCTGGATCGACTGGACAAACTCGGTGGTGAAGCGCTCGCTGGAGACGTAGAAGACGGTTTTGGAGGCTCGGTTGGCCGCAACGGCGTTGCCGATGGCCTGAATAAGATGGGTCTTCCCGAGGCCCACGCCGCCGTACACGAGGAACGGATTGAAGCCCGAGCCGCCCGGCTCTTGAGCAATAGACCGGGCGGCACTCCGCGCCAGCCGATTGCAGTCGCCTTTGATGAAGCGATCGAACGTGTAGCTGTCGTTGAGCTGGCTGTCGACCTCGGTCTCCTTGAGGCCCGGGATGGCGAAGGGTTGCACCGGCGCCTCCTCTGTGGGCTCTTCGCTGGCGGGATCGGACCGTTCTCCGCCAGCCGTAGACGGCTCACGGGCGGACGAGTCCTCGGGCGAGGCGGACGACGGGTCCACATCCGAGGCGGGCGGGTGCGAGGAGTCGGGGGCCGCGTCCCGCTCGTCTCCCGCGTCGGGCGCATCGGGGGACGACGGCGCATCCTCATCGGGCCGGCGGGCCGGGAGTTGCATCGATGCTCCCTGGTCCGGATCGTCCGGGTCGTCCTGCTCGATGACCACGTCGTAGAAGAGCCGCCCCTTGGGGCCGAGCACTCTCGTGACGGTTTTTCGGAGCAGCGAGAAGTAGTGCTCCTCCAGCCACTCGTAGTAGAAGCGACTCGGGAGCTGAATCGTGAGCTTGCGCAGGTCGTCCTTCTCGTCCAGCGACTGGGCCTCCAGCGGTGCAAACCAGGTCTTAAAGCTCTGGGCGCTCACGTTGTCCCGAATGATGTCGAGACACTCGTCCCAGGCGCGGTCGGCGGAGGTGTCCATCACAAGCCGGGGCCAGTCTGGCGAGCCAGCGAGGCTCGTCGGGGTGAGCGGAGAATGTGGGCGATGGGTGCACCCGTGCGCGCCGCGTCCCCCAATCGAAGAGAGCCTCCACTGAGAAAAGAGCGCCGTCGCGGGGAGGCGTGCACGGCTGCGTCGACAAAAGCGTCGCTCTAGACCCCAATCTGGAGCCGATCTGTCCAGAGGGCAGTGCAAGGTGTGCCTGCGCGGGCGATGTCCGCGAAACCGAGGGTGCCAACCCCCGGAGGCACGGTTCCTACCCCCCGATCCATTGCGGGAATACGAACGATAATCACTGCCCGCGGCAACGTCAAGACGAGAAGAGACGCCGCGGGGAGATGGCCCTCGAATCGCTGAGGGTAGGACGTGCGCAAATCGAACCAGCGTGTCATTCCACACACCGATAGCGGTCGAGCACCGACGGTAGTCGAGTGCGCACGATTTCCATCGGCGTGCAGGCCCCCGATGCTGCGCTGGGAGCGGAGCGAGGGCCAACGGTCATGCTGCCCACAACACGAGTAGTCTCCGGGCTGCGCTGGGAGCAGAGCGACCGAGTGCTTATGGGTCGGAACGACGTGATCCTCTCTGCCGAGAATCAATTCGAGCTTCACCGGCGGACGTGAAAAATTGTGCGGTGCAAAGGGGCGCAGCCCATGCACTGAACCGGCTGCGGAAGCGCGAGGGAGATGGTCCGGATGACGAGGAGGACCCCAGCTGAGTCTCCCGTCAACCCCCGATGGGCCGGAAGCGCCTGGAATTTTGAAAGAGCCGGAGCATTCCGAACCTCCCGGGTCCCGATGGCCGGAAATATTCAACGCGAGATTGTTCGCAGGGCGTTGCCGTCGTCCCCGATTCCGTCGTAGCTTGTGAAACGCAATGCACGGTTGCCCAGCGGCAGCCGCGCGCACCTATTCTGTTCCAGCAATCACACGACGGTTTGATGAGCGATCCAGGCATTGAAGCACTGAGCAGAACCGCGAACGAGGAGCAGGCCGCCTGTCCGGTCACCCTGGTGGTAAGCGGCAACATGGTCACCGGCCACATCGTAGCGCGGGACACCTTCGAAGCCGACACGACCCGCATGGTGGAAATGGCGCGGGAGCAATCCCGACAGTCGTCGGGAGAGGACGGGGCCGTGCAGGCGATGGGGGACCTGATCTCCGCCATGCTCGAGGAGGTGGGGACATCCAACGAGGCCGGCGAGTTCGTCCACGTGTCCGTTCAGGAGGTCATGACGGGAGCAGAGGCCATTCACCTCGGCGGATCGGTCTTCCGGTTCCGGGCGAGCGAGATCCAGGGCTACACGATCGGGACCGTGGAGACGCAGGAAGCGTAGCGGGACCGTCGTTGGGAGGAGCGCAGGGCGTCCCGGAGGATGGCCGCGCCCCGTGGCGGGCCGGGACGGCGGGTGGTGCAACCTGTTTGGGAGTGTTCCTGTCCACTCCGGTAGCACCGATTCCCTTCCCGATTCCTCTCCTGTCCCATGCCCTGCACTCGCCCCCTCGTTCTCGCAATCGCATTGAACGTAGGGGGGCTCCTCGCCGCGCCCGCCACTGCACAGACGAGCCGGACCGTCACCCGCTCCATTTCCCTCGCCTAGAACGGGCAGGTGGACCTGGACACGTTTACCGGCAGCATCGACGTGACGGCCTGGAACCAGGGTCGCGTCAAGGCAAAGGCCCGCGTCGAGGGCGAAGGCCTTCGCGGTTCCGTGCAGCTCGAAACCTTCTCGGGCGACATCGAGCTCACCCTCCCGGCCGACGCCGGTTTCGAACTCGTGGGGGAGGACGACGCCTTTGGCAACCTCAACTCCGACTTTGCCCTTCGGACCGAGGACGGGCGCCGGATTTCGAGCGGGGGCGGCCCGCGCGTCAAGGTCGAAACCTTCAGCGGCGCACTTCGGCTCCGCAAGCAGCAGCCCGTCTCCGGGCCGTGCACGGGTCGTTCGTCACGCCCGTGATTCAGGGAGCGGACGGAGGCGGCGGCCCGCCGCTACTCCCCGTACGTGATGGTCACGGTACGGTCTTCGTACTCGATCTTCACCCCATCCTCCACGCGGGTCACCGTGGCCACCGACCGGTCAAGGTCGGGGTCCTGGCGCTCCAGGAACGCGCGGACGGTCTCCTCCGCCACGGCGACGTGCTCGGGCTCGCTGCCTAGTTTTTTGACGTCCTCTGCCGCGTCGAAGAGAAAGGGAACAAGCTGTGCAATCGAGGTGGCCGCAATGAATTCGGGGCCGGGACCTTCCAATTCTTCCATGTTGAGCCAGGGCGTTGGGGAACGGGGAATGGCGAGGGGAGGCCGTCCCGATCGATGCGGGACAGCACATCTCTCCGCTTTGAATTGGGGAGGGGCCGCGATGTTTTGCCCATCCTGCCGCCAGGAGCAGGCCCGACGGCAGGGTGTGTTACAATATTTTCCGGCTTAGATTAAGCAGCCCCCGGGGCGATTTTGCTATACTAAGAGTAACCATGTTGCCGAAAAAAAGCGCTGGTCCCTCGCAGGACGGGCGTTTTGTGTTTCTGTCCAGTCTGCCCCAACGCAAAGACGCCCGCGGCCCCGATGGTCTTCGGAGCCGCGGGCATCGTGTTTTGTGAGGGCGTCTCGACCGTGGCGTCCTACACGGAAATGTCGGCAAGCTGTGCCTCCACCTCGTCGCGCCGATCCTGAAGGAAGGGCGGCAGCTTCAACTCCGTGCCGAGCTCGTCGGTCGGTTCGTCGTGGAGGAAACCGGGCGGGTCCGTCGCGACCTCGAAGTTGACCCCGTTTGGCTCGCGGAAGTAGACGGAGTGGAAATAGTTGCGGTCCTTCATTGTCGTGACGTCGTGGCCCGCATCCCGGAGCCGCTGGCGAATGGCCATCTGGTGCTCATCGTCCGACACGCGAAACGCAACGTGGTGGACCGTGCCGTAGCCCCACGAGCCCTCGTGCATGTTGGGCTCGTTGTAGAGGTCGATGAACTGGGCGTGGTCGGGACCGGGCACGCGGAACCGCGTCCAGTCACCGTTCTGAGGGGTGGGCTCGCGGTCGACCTGCTCGTAGCCCATCAACCCGAGGACGTCCGCCGTAAGCTGGCCGTTGTGGGGATGAATGGTAACCCCATGGAAGCCGCGAAGGGCGTACTCGGTCGGCACAGGACCGTCGGCCCACGGCTCAATGTCGGACTCGCCGGTGATGAGTTCGAGCGGCTGGCCGTCGTGGTCCTGGAATTGAACGACGGTGCGTCCAAAGCGCTCGGTGACGGG
This sequence comes from Bacteroidetes bacterium QH_1_64_81, assembly GCA_003022655.1. Next base: position 7,778 of record PXSX01000007.1, read on the forward strand.
GTACAGGGTCGCGTCGGCGGCCTCACCGAGCCGATCTACCCAGTAGTCCACCGCCCCCTCGGGAATTGTGAAGGCCGTAGCCGTGGCCTGCCCGCGTCCCACCTGCCCCTTCTGGATGGTGTGGTGCGGCTTAAAGGTGAGCACGGAGCCGGGCGTGCCCGTCTCGTCGGCGTAGTAGAAGTGGTACATCGTGGGACCCTGAAAGGCCTCGGAGGGATTGTTGAATAGGACCGTTTGCTTGACGAGCCGCAGCCCTAGGACGCCGGTATAGAAGTCGAGATTTTCCTGAGGATCGCGGGCGTAGGCCGTGACGTGGTGAATGCCGGATACGGGGTCGCTCATGGGTGGGGATTGGAAGTGCTGAAGGTGATGGTGAGACCTATGGCCCCGACGAACGGTGCCCCGCTGTCTTTTCGTCGTAATTGCCGGGCCTGGAAGCGCTTTTACAAACCGTCGGCCCAGGTGTTGTTCGGACGATAGGCCGCCGGAACCGCGGCCAGGAGCAGGACGGGGCAGGAGCGGGAAAATCTCCGCGTATCTGGCGGGCAGCGAGTGGCCGAGGTCGGAGAGCACAGCGTCCGCGGCTGGAAATTGTAGGGCCCTGTGGACGGGAACGCTGGCACTGCTCGATGGGCATCCTGTACGCCCTTCAGCACCTCGGCTACACCATTCCGCCGCAGGCCGACGCGGGCTGGATCGGCGAGGCCGGCCCCGGCCCTAGCTACGGCGACGAGCGGGAGGACGGCTCGCGCGTGGGGGTCGATAATGACTTCACGCAGCGCAACACCACGTTCATGACGTAGAACCTGACGCACACCGCCCTGCAGCTCCACGAGGCTGGCGGCGTGCCCGCCCACGGCAACCAGCGCTCGGAGTGGAAAGCCGGATGCCGGTTCGACCACCCCAATCCCGAACACCGGTAGCCGGATTTTGACCGGAGGCGAAGCAAGGGATGTCGCGTGCAGCCGGTGCATAGCTCCTTCACTGTCAGTCTCCAGCGACGATAAGGGTGCCGCCGACAACCATTAAGGCCCCGACGACCGTCAGCAGGTCGGGCACCTCCCCGAAAAACAACGCGCCCCACGCCGCCGCAAACACGATCTGGAGGTACGTCACGGGCATGGCCCGCCCGGTCCGCGCCCGATTGAGGCCTTCAGTCAGGAGCACGAGCGCAATCTGCCCGGTCACGGCGACCCCGCCAATCAACAGCAGCCACTCGTAGGGCGTCGGCCACGGCATGTCGACCAGCTCGATCGTCGGGAGCGACCCAATCGTCGCGACGAGCGGAAGGTAAAACACGACGACCGTCGGGTGCTCGCTCGTGCGCAAGGCCCGGACCGTCGCGTAGCCAGCCCCCGCGAAGATCGCTCCCAGTACGGTAACGCCCACGTAGACGAGGTTGAGATTGCCTCCTCCGCTTCTAAACAGGACGGTCGGCTGGGCGATCAGGCAAATGCCCCCGAAGCTGAGAAGCGCCGCCCCTACCTCGCGGACGCCGAGCTGCTCCCCAAGGAACGCCGCGGCGAAGAGGGCCGCCAGCACCGGGTTCGAAAAGAAAATGGCCGTCGCGTCGGCGAGGGGCAGTTTCGTGAGTGCGAGATAGAAGCAAATCATGGCCCCGAACCCGAAGAGGCCCCGCACTACCAATAGGCGACGTCGATGCCCCCAGGGCGACACCCCGGCCCACCGGACTGCCAGGTAGCTGTAGACGAGCGTGGCCGCGCTGCGGACGAGGACGATCTGCTGGCTGGGAAGGCGCTGCCCGGTGAGCTTGATAAACAGCGTCATGAGGCTGAAAAAGAAGGCCGCGCCACCCATCCACAACAGACCGGAGGCCGGAAGCCGGGCGGATAGGAGACGCTTCACGACGGACGCCGAGTTGCATCGAACCACAGAGAAGACCGAAGAGCGTGATAGCAGCGGTCCTTTGAAATGGTCCGGGCATCGATTGGAAAAAGTGATTGACGAGGCAGGGCGACCCGAACGCCCTCGAATCGTTCCGTCCCGAAACCTCGCAGTCATCTGGATTCCCCATGACCATCGCCGAAGCAACATCCTACGCCGACGAGGTTCACGACGCCGCCGAGCAGGGCCGAAAGCCTTCGGCCTTCGTGCCGAACCTCATCACGGAGATGACGAA
>PXSX01000008.1 GCA_003022655.1 Bacteroidetes bacterium QH_1_64_81
ATCTCCACATTCCGAAGCGGGCCGAGCAGCCCCTCGCGTGGTTCGGCGTCTACGACGCGCCCCATCGGTTCGCCCCGCAGGACGTAGAGGCCGGGCTGAACACCCTCAGCGCGAGCCCCGCCGTGCAGAACGCGCGGCTGGGTGTATCGGAGGCCGAGTACACCGACGCCCTCCGGACGGTCCGACGCCACATCGGACGGGGCAACGTCTACCAGATCAACTACACCGCTCCGCTCCGCTTTCGGATGGAGGGCGATCCGCGGGGCCTCTACCGCCGCCTCCGCGCCCGACAGCGGGTCCCATACGCCGCGTATCTGAACCTTGGAGACCAGAAGATTCTCTCGTGCTCCCCGGAGCTGTTTCTTCGGCGGGACGGCGACCGCGTAATCACGCGTCCCATGAAGGGCACCATCCGGCGGGGGCGGACGCTGGCGGAGGATCGTGCGCTGCAGGAGGAACTGGCGAATGATCCGAAGAACCGAGCGGAGAACCTGATGATCGTCGACCTTCTCCGCAACGACCTGTCGGTCTGCTGCCGGCCCGGCTCCGTGACGGTGCCGTCGCTCCACGAGACGGAGCCCTATCAGACCGTCACGCAGATGACCTCCACGGTCAAAGGGCGACTCCAGAACGACGCAGGCCTCGCTGATCTGCTCCGCGCCCTCCTCCCGTGCGGCTCCGTCACCGGCGCCCCGAAGCGCCGCGCCATGCGCATCATCCGCGAGCTGGAAACGACGCCGCGCGGCGTCTACTGCGGCGCCATCGGCATGGCCGGGCCGGACGACACGGCGGTGTTCAGCGTGCCCATCCGCACGGCGGTGGTGAACGGAGACGAAGGCACGATGGGCCTCGGCAGCGGCGTCGTGTGGGACTCCGATCCGGCGGCGGAGTACAAGGAGTGCACACTCAAAGGCGAGTTTCTGACACAGGACCAGTCTCCGCGGTCGCGCCCCGCTGCCGACGCCGGCGAGAACCTGAAGCTCATCGAAACGATGCGGCACGAGGAGGGCGGCATATCGCTCCTCGATCGCCACGTGGATCGTCTTGCCCGGTCGGCGGAGTATTTCTCGTTCCCGTTCGACGAAGAGCGGTTTCGGAGGCGCGTGCACCGGGCCGTGCACGGCCGGGGCGACGGTGTCCTCAAGGTGCGCGCCACGCTGGGCCGCTGGGGGAGAATTACGGTGACGGCCAGTCCGGTTGAGGAGGCGACCGACGAGCCGTGGCGGCTCACACTTGCCGACGAGCGAGTCGACCGCACCGATCCGCTTTTCTACCATACAGCAACCTCTTCGTCCGTCAAGGCGACGAACTCTGGACTCCACCGATTGCGTCGGGGCTGCTGGCCGGGGTGTACCGGGACCACGTGCTGGACACCCGCCCGGACGCGACTGAACGCGAGCTTTCCCTTGATGACCTGCGGACCGCCGACGCGCTCTACTGCTGCAATGCGGTCCGCGGGTGGTGCGAGGCGGAGCTGGCCGAGGCCCCCTGGCCGTGCAGGGCAATCGCATCTTAGCGACGGCAGCCTGTTCGCTGGTTCTGCGGAGGCACAAAACTCGGTGCTCCCACGCTCCCATGCTCCCATTCTCCCGCGCATTCGCGGCGTCTCTCCTATGATCAGCGGCAGCGAAGCCTCCGTCGCTGGTCGAGAGTTTCCAACATGCAATCGCCCTGCCCTGGCCGTGTCGGGAAGTTGAAATTGACGCCCCAAATCCCTAACGTGGCGTACCCGTTTTGGGACGCAATCGGCGGAGCGATGCGGCTGATCGAAGCCCTTCCATCGCCCTGCGAACGAGCGCGATGTGGGCCTACGCTCCCCCGATCCCCCCTCGATACTCGCATCCTTCCCGAAGCCCCCCGTCTGCCATGGCAGATCACGAATCCACGATTGAAGCGAGACTGTCCAAGCAAGACTACCTTCGACCGTCCCCCGCCTTCGTGGGGCAGGCCAACGTCTCGGACCCCACGGTATACGACCGGTTCGACGACTTCCCAGACGGCTTTGAAGAGTATGCGGAGCTTCTCGACTGGAATGAGCACTGGGACGAGGTCTTCGACGGCTCAAATCCGCCCTTCTTCGAGTGGTTCAAGGGCGGAACGCTCAATGCGTGCTATAATTGCGTGGATCGCCACCTCGACGAGCGGTCCAATCAGGCGGCCTTCATCTGGGAGGCGGAGGACGGCACCAAGCGCACCCTCACATACCGCGACCTCTACCGCGAGGTGAACAAGATGGCCGCGTCGCTGCGAGACGTGGGTGTGGAGGAAGACGACGTGGTGACGCTGCACCTGCCGATGGTGCCGGCGCTTCCCATCACCATGCTCGCCTGCGCCCGCATCGGCGCGCCTCACTCGGTCGTGTTCGGCGGCTTTTCGGCGAGCGCCCTCGCCCAGCGCGTCGACGATGCCGACTCGGATGTGATCGTGACGATCGACGGGTACTACCGACGGGGCGACTTCCTTCACCACAAAGAGAAGGCCGACACGGCGGTTAAGGAGGCCGACACCGACATCGATACTGTTCTCGTCTGGGAACGGCACGAGGGGGAGCTCCACCCCGAGGCCGACATCGAGGAGGGCCACGACGTGCTCGTCTCCGAGCTCCTGGCCGACAACGAGCGCGCCCGGGTCGAGCCCGTCTCGCGAGACGCCGAGGACATTCTGTTCCTCATGTACACCTCCGGCACCACCGGCCAGCCGAAGGGCGCCCAGCACCGCACGGGCGGGTATCTGAGCTACGTGGCCGGCACCTCCAAGTACGTGCTCGACATCGAGCCCGAGGACACCTACTGGTGCGCCGCCGACATCGGGTGGATCACCGGGCACTCCTACATCGTCTACGGCCCGCTCGCGCTGGGCACC
>PXSX01000009.1 GCA_003022655.1 Bacteroidetes bacterium QH_1_64_81
GTGCCCGCTATAAAACGTGAAGGTTCCCTGTCCCAGGGTGCCATGCACGTACCGCACCTGTGGCCGATCGGGAGCCTCGGCCATGACGACGACGTCCTCCTTGAGCACCTCCTCGTTGTAGGCGGTGCTTTGGCCCACGAATCCCTTCACGGTCGCCACGTGGTTCTGTGTGAGCATGGTAGGGACGGGATCCCATTTTGCGCTAAACTCAAACAGGGTGAAGTAATCGAGAGAGGGATCCCGCATGTTGGGCGGCGGCGGGCCCACGTCGATGTTGGAGTGCGAGTACTCGTGGGCGTTCAGGTTGGGCGTGAAGTTTCGGAAGGCAAGCGTGTTGCTGAAGTCAAGCTTGTCGAGGGCATTCGGGTCCACCGGATCGCCGTCGTACGCTTCCGGCACGACATCGGTCTTGTGGGCCGCCAGGGCGATGTCGAGGGTTTCGGTGCCGGAGCACATCGAGAACAAGAAGCCCCCCTGGGAAACGTAATTTTTGATGCGCTCCGCGACGGCGAGCTTGAGTTGACTCACCTTCTGGAAGCCAAACTTCTTGGCAGCCGCCTCCGCCTTCTTCTGCTTCTGGATGTACCACGGCTCGTTCCGGTAGCGGATGAACTTGCCGAACTGGCCAGTAAAGTCTTCGTGGTGGAGGTGGAGCCAGTCGTAGGAGGAGAGGTCGCCATCAAGGACCTCCTCGTCGTAGATGACGTCGTGGGGCACCTCGGCGTATTCCAGCGCCAGCCGCACGGCATCGTCCCAGGGCACGGCCCCGTCGGGCGCATACACGGCAATCTCGGGCGCCTTTTCGAGGGGGACGACCGACTTGTTGCTGCCATCGGACTCGACCTCCGAGATGATTTTTGAGGCCTCCCCGCCGCCAACGGCGGCAAACGATACGCCCCGCACACGCAACTCGCGCCGCACGGCGTCGGAGGCGCTGGTAAGAAACGAGCCCCCGCGATAGTTCAGAAGCCAGTCGACCGTCTGCCCCTCCTGAAGCGTCGCGTACACGGCCCCGTACGCCTTCAGGTGATTCTCCTGCTGCTCATCCATCGGGATCAGGAGGTCCTGCGCCGGGGCAGACGGGGCTGCCAGGCCGACGAGCACGAGAAGCGCGAGTGCCGTAAGGAGGAGGTCCCGGAGTCGCATCGGAGAGGAGCGCTGTGTATGGGAAGATGATTCGTGAAGGGGCGACCCGGGCCCAATTACCCCTGCGTCTGTTGGAGGGCTCGGAGCCGGCCGCGCGCATCGCCGGCGAGAAGGGATTTCGGGTACTCCGTCAGCAACCGGTTGTAGACCTCCGCGGCCGCCGCAGGCCGCCCGCTCGCTTCCAGCAACGTGCCGGCCCGGAACAGGCTCCGGTCGGCGTACGGGCTTCGCGGATGCCGCTTCGGAAGCGCCCGAAATGTTTCCAGGGCCGCCGCGGTGTCGCGACGGGCAAGGTGGACCGTGCCCTGCTGGAACCGGGCATTGTCGGCGAGGGGGTGCCGGGGGTGGTTCTGCAGAAGGGTATCTAGTTGGGCAAGGGCCGTTCTGCGCCTCCGCTGACGCTTGTAGAGACGGCTTTGCGCAAATGTTTGAAGGGCGACGTCAAGGGAGTCGGGCCCGCGGTTCTCCTGAATCAGGGTTTTGAGTTCGATGGCGTCGTTGGCCACGTCCGCGGCAGTGTTCTGACTCGTGGCCTTTGCCCGGGCCGTGGCGGCGTCGAACTCGCCCTCGTAAAAATGCAGGAGGGCCAGTTCGTACTTGGCCCGGTCCGCGAGGTCGCTCTCTTGCGCCTCGCTG
>PXSX01000010.1:0-645 GCA_003022655.1 Bacteroidetes bacterium QH_1_64_81
CATCGGCGAGCACGTGCGCGAGGGCTACGGGCGGGCCGATCTCGCCGACAAACTGCGTCGGGCTGGGCTGGAGCCGGTGAAGGGGCTCTACACGTACGGGCCCTACGGCTCCACCGCGTGGCGCGGGCTCATCAAGTGGCCCATGCAGATGCTGGGGGCGACGTGGGCCTCGCTCCTCGTGCTCCCCCTCTACTATGTCGCGGCGCTGCCGCTGGGCCTGCTGCTCAATGCGGCCGACGTGGAGCAGGACAACGAGCGCGGCACGGGGCTCTTCATGGTCGCCCGTCGCCCGCACGACGCAAACTGAGGACGCGGAGAGGCGTGCCCTCGTCGCAGGGCCGTTCCCTCTCACAAAGGGTTCACAACTCCTTTGTAGGCACTGGACCTTCGAGCGCGTCGCTGGCCGAACACCGCCACGATTGGCCGGTTCCCGACGGCGGTGTGCGCAGCACAGGGGTACTCCCGGTGTCGTTCCGCACCGCATTGTGCATCTCTTTTCCGTGAGAACACGGTCTCGTCCTCGAAGAGACTACGTGCGTTCGCCCACGTTCTCCTGCCGGTCCCACAACTTTTCCGCCCCGACTATGACCGTAGACAGCATCATGAGCCGCGAGGTCGCGACTGTTTCTCCAGACGCGGCCCTCG
>PXSX01000010.1:826-3488 GCA_003022655.1 Bacteroidetes bacterium QH_1_64_81
CACTACACGAACGGGGCTAACCGGCCCGCCTACGCGGCGATAGAGGACACGCGGCGGTCTCCATGACGGATTGATATAGCCCCACGGGGCGCCCTATCTTGGTGGATGTCCCTATTCTCCTTCGCCCCAGAATCCCCTCCGAGCCGTGCAGACCAAGTATATCTTCGTCACCGGCGGCGTCACCTCCTCCCTCGGCAAAGGCATCTGTAGCGCCTCCCTGGGTCGCCTGCTCGCCGACCGGGGGCTCGACGTGACGATCCAGAAGTTCGACCCCTACATCAACGTCGACCCGGGCACCATGAACCCCTACGAGCACGGGGAGGTGTACGTGACCAACGACGGCGCCGAGACGGACCTCGACCTGGGCCACTACGAGCGCTTCCTCGACCAGCCCACCAGCCAGGCCAACAACGTTACCACCGGGCGGGTCTACATGGAGGTCATCAGCAAGGAGCGGGAGGGGGCCTACCTGGGCAAGACTGTGCAGGTGGTGCCCCACATCATCAACGAGATCAAGCACTGGATGCTAAAGCTCGGGGAGACCGGCGACTACGACGTCGTCATCACCGAGATCGGCGGCACGGTGGGCGACATTGAGGGCCAGCCCTATCTGGAGGCCATCCGTCAGCTGCGCAACGAGCTGGGGTCGCGCAACACGATGATCGCTCACCTCACGCTCATCCCCTACCTCCGCGCGGCGGGCGAGCTAAAGACGAAGCCCACGCAGCACTCCGTGAAGGAGCTCCTCGCCCACGGCCTGCAGCCGGACGCCATTATTTGTCGCTCAGAGCGGCCCATCGACGCGGACGTGCGGCGCAAGATCTCCCTCTTCTGCAACGTCGAGGAGGAGGCGGTCATCCAGATGCTCGACGCGGAGACGATCTACGAAGTGCCGCTCCTCCTCCGGGACGAGGGCATGGACGATCTCGTCGTGGACCGGTTCTATCCCGACAGGGGGCGGGACTCGTCCGGTCGCCCCGACCACGGCAACGACCTCTGCAGCGACGCGCCCGACCTGAGCAACTGGATCGGGTTTCTGAAGCGCCTGAAGAACCCCGAGGAGACCATCCCCGTCGCGCTGGTCGGCAAATACGTGGAGCACCAGGACGCGTACAAGTCCATCACCGAGAGCTTCATTCTCGCCGGCGTGCCCGACGAGGTGCAGGTGGAGATCGAGTATGGCGCCGGGCTTCGGGGATCGGGGCGTGGAAGGCAAGATTCGCGCAGCCCGGTATGCCCGCGAGAACGACGTGCCCTTCTTCGGCATCTGCCTGGGCCTGCAGTGTGCCATCATCGAATTTGCGCGGCACGTGTGCGGGTGGGACGGGGCCCACTCTACAGAGTTCGACGAAGAGACCTCCTACCCCGTCATCGATCTGATGGAGGAGCAAAAGGAGATTTCCGAAAAGGGCGGCACAATGCGCCTCGGGCAGTACGACTGCCGCATTCAGGAGGGCTCCCGCGCCCACGAGATCTATGGGACCGACACGGTGCAGGAGCGCCACCGCCACCGCTACGAAGTGAACAACGTACTTCGCTACAAGCTGCTGGAGGAAGGGATGCGCTTCAGCGGCGTGAACCCCGACACGGACCTAGTCGAGATCATGGAGCTGCCCGACAAGCGCTGGTTCCTCGGCGTACAGTTCCATCCCGAGTACCGCACCACCGTGGGCGATCCCCATCCACTGTTTCAGTCGTTCGTGCGGGCCTGCACGGCCTACGCCCACGAGCAGGACCTCGTCGCCTCGCCCCAGCCGCCGGAGCGGGAGGCCGCCCCCCTCGCGTCGGTGGACATGTAGGTGCGTTTGCACGTTGGCGCGTTGAACGTCCGAACGTTGAACGTGCAACGTTCCAACGCATTTGTCGCAGTCACTGCGGTGGATCGGCTGCACGTGATCCTCGGAACGTCACGTCCACCTCGACTCCGGCGCGGGTGCACATGTTCAGAAGGTAGTCGATCGTGAACTTGCTGATTTTCCCGTTCAGGAGAAAGCTGATTCGCGACTGAGGCACGTCGAGCTGATCGGCAGCCTCCTCCTGGGTGAACCCCCTCTCGCGAAGGTAGTCGTCGAGACGGCTCATGAGCTTCGGGCGCATCTTCAGATTGTCCGTCATAGGGCCGAAGCTCACCTCCGGTGCCTTCCCCTGCTGGACGAGATCCAAGTTGTACCCTGCGTCGGCCTGCACGTCTTCGGGGAGGGTCTTGTAGTCCTTCTCGCAGGAAAAGTAGAGGGGCTTACTTACGGGCATGGTCCATCTTGGAGACGGACGGTGGGTATTCAAACTCGAATACAGTAGCACAATCCCCTCCAGGGGAGTTTCGGGTCGTCTATCGTTTCGCCTCTGGACTTTGGATTGCGTCGGCGACGCATCTCCACACATCCCTATCGAATCCCCGCCGTATCTACAGTGTGCGGATCAGCCCCAGCACGCGGCCGATGACGTAGTAGTCGGAGTCTGTCGGCGAGAAGGTATCCTCGGCGTAGTGACTGGCGGACGGGCGCAGGTGGATTTTCCGGTTGGCGAACTCGTACCTGCGCGGCAGCAACTGCTCCTGGAGAAGGGTGGCCACAATAATCCCATTTTCCAGGTCATCCCAGTCCATTTCTTCGATCAGGAGCAGATCGCCTTTGTTGATCCCGGCCCCGTTCATCCCGTCGTC
>PXSX01000011.1 GCA_003022655.1 Bacteroidetes bacterium QH_1_64_81
AAGCCGGTCTGGCAGCGAATCGTGGTCATCACGGCCGGCGTCGCGTTCAACGCTCTTCTCGCCATTGCCATCTTTGGGGGGCTGCGGTGGAGTGAGGGCGATACGTACATTCCGGCCGAAAATGTGGAGCAGGTGTACGTGGAGGAGGGGTCCGTGGCGTACGACGTGGGGCTTCGCACCGGCGATCACATCCTGAAGGTGAACGGAACGTCATTTGAGCGCTTCGATCAGATGGACCCCTCGTCGCTGATCGCAGCGGACTCGATGACGGTGACGGTCATGCGGGACGGAGAGCGGCAGACGTTGGTGGGTCCGTCCGACATCATCTCGCGGCTCAGCCGGGCGCGCGACGAGGACCAACCGTCTCGTTATCTTCCGGGCCTGGGGTTTCAGCCTCCGCTCATTGGGGGCGTCCTGAAAGATAGTCCCGCCGACTCGGTAGGGCTTCGGGTGGGGGACCGCGTGCTTGCTATTCGAGGCGACACTGTGCGCTTCTGGCAGGAGATGAGCGACATGCTCCAGGCGGCAGAGGGGGCTCCTGTAGAGGTGCGCTGGTTCCGGCCCGATTCGCTGGCCGACTCGGCGCCCGGAGTGGCCGGACCCACCCTGGTTCGCCGTACCGACAAGGGGCGGATTCTGGCGGCCGAAGTCGCCGCCGAATACGATAAGGACCGAGATCGGTACCTGCTCGGGATTCGGGGGCCGGGAGCCAATCAGACTACCCGGCAGGCGATGTTCGAGAAGTTCGGGGTTCGGACCAAGAGCTACAGTTCTTTGGGGGCCCTGAAGGCAGGGGTGGTGGACACTTGGACCTATGGCCGGAACATTATCGTTACACTGAAGCGGATCGCCACGGGTCGAGACAGCCTCAGGGATAGCCTCGGGGGCCCTGTGATGATTGCAGAGGTGACCAGTGAAGCAGCGTCCGCCGGATTGGGGCCGTATTGGCGCATCATCGGGGCCCTCTCGATTACGCTGGCCATCATGAACATCCTGCCCATCCCGGCGCTCGACGGCGGGCAGCTTTTGTTTCTGTTGTACGAGGCCGTCACGCGCCGCCGCCCGTCTGCACGGGTCCGGCTCGTCGCACAACAGGTCGGAATGATTCTCTTGATCGGCTTCATGGCCTTCCTGATCTTCAACGACATTCTCCGGTTGTGAGCCTCCTTACTGACGTGTTGGGGAGTTTGTGAGCTGTTTCCGCTATCGTGCTCGGGGGGCTCGACCGACTTTGCACATGGGCGTATGGGACGTGGGGATCGGGAGATGCGGGGACGCGCTCTGCACGGCACGTTCTCCGGGTCCCCCCATCTCCGCGTCCTTCCCGCAAAGTCGAGGGCATCGGAGGGGGATCGAGGAGCCAGGTTCGTTCAAATATTTTCTCACACATCGGTAAGCCTGTGACCCGCGGGGCGGCTCAGCGTCCCCATGCTGTTCTTTCGGAGAGGGCTCATGCCCAGAAGGACTTGGCGAAGGGACCGTCTGAGGGACGCCGCGGCGACGGTTGATGAAAAATGTGTACGTGGGCCTGTTGACCTTCGCGCTTGCTCCCTGTAGGTTACGCTGCTGTTGCACTTCTCGCACCACGGGGAGCGCATTCTTCCCGTCTCGTGTTCATTGGTCGGAGTTAAACAAATTTATGGGATCGACCCGCCATAAGACGAATCCTTCGGTTCAAAGGGACCCCTCCGACGCCAGTGACGAACGCCTGCAGCAGGCCCTTCAGGACCGGGGGGAGCTGCCGGCCCACGTGGCCTGCCTCCGTTCGGGAGATTACAGAGGCGTGTGCGGAGCTCGGCGTGGAGTACCTCACCCTCTACACCTTCAGTACCGAAAACTGGGAGCGGCCCGACGCCGAGATCGATGCCCTGATGGAGCTCCTGGTGCGCACGGTGCAGAAGGAGCGGTCCACCCTCATGGAGAACGGGATCCAGCTCCAAGTTATTGGCAACCTGTCTCAGCTCCCCGATCCCTGCCGGAAGGCCCTCCTTGAGACCAAAGCAGACACGGCGGACAATAGCCAGATGACGCTTACGCTCGCGCTGTCCTACAGTGGACGCTGGGAGATTCTACAGGCCGCCCGCGACCTTGCCACCAAGGCCGCAAACGGTGAGCTTGCTCCGGAGGAGATCGACGCGTCCTGCTTCGAGAACCAGCTCGACACTGCGGGGATGCCGGACCCCGACCTCCTGGTGCGGACCGGCGGGGAGTACCGGCTCTCCAACTTCCTGCTCTGGCAAAGCGCCTATACGGAGCTTTACATCACCGACGACTTCTGGCCGGACTTCCGGCGGCCTCAGTTGTACGGGGCCATCCGAAGCTACCAGGATCGCGACCGTCGGTTCGGCCGGGTCGAGTGTAACACTGGCGAGGAGACCACCGACAGGGCATGACGGCTCCATTCTCCACCGAATGCTTGTCGAGACGGGCGCCCTCCCCGCGACGGCGCTTCGATGACATTCATTTCCACGTACTCGGTCCTAAACCCTCGTCTTTCAGACGAGCCGCTTCAGCTATTATCTTTTGGGGAGCGAGGTTTTCCACGGAGAACGAGCTTCCCCAGATAGAAAATGAGCCAATACCGGCGCGGGTCGCACACAATCTACGAGATCAAGTACCATCTGGTATGGGTGACGAAGTACCGGTACCACGTTTTGAAGGGGGAGGTTGCCCATCGGGCGCGGGAACTGATCCGTCAGACGTGTCTCAGTCTGGATGTCCGAATCGAGAAGGGGCACGTTGGCAAGGATCACGTGCACATACTTGGATCTGCGCCCCCGACTCTGAGTCCGGCCGACCTGATGAAGCGAGTAAAAGGTCGGTCGTCGCGCAAGCTACAGCAGGAATTTGCCCATCTGAGAAAGCGATACTGGGGAAGGCATTTTTGGGCAAGGGGGTACTTTTGCGCGACGAGCGGCCGGGTTACGGAAGAACAGATTCGAGACTACATCGAGGGACACGACCGGGAGCCGCCCGATTCTGATTTCACGGTAAGGGAATGAGCTTTAGCCGACTTTCAGTCGTCACTCCTTTCATAAAACCCCTCAACTTCCAGTCGAGGGTGGTTTAGTTCCGATCACAGGGGAGAATAATTCCTGAGGAAGGTGCGTTAAAGGATGGGAGAGTACGACTCGCCCAGAAACTGCCCGGGGGATGCTCAGTTTCACCGCGATGATCGGCTCTTGCGTGACCCTCGAACGAGCGCTTCATTGGTATGCGCCTACGGCTGCCATCCCTTTTTCTCGCTCTTCTCCTCGGCGGCATCCTGTCTGCCCCCGCACAGACCCCGAGCCAATCACCTCGGGCGGGTGAGACTGCAGCGGCTCCTCGCCCCACCTACGTGATCCAAGACATTCAGGTGGAGGGGGTAAAGAACGCACAAACGCGCCAGTTTGTCATCCAGTCGAGCGGCCTTACGGAGGGGCAAGAAGTTACGCTGCCGGCCGGGGACGCTGTGGCACAGGCCATCCGCTCCATCTACGACCT
>PXSX01000012.1 GCA_003022655.1 Bacteroidetes bacterium QH_1_64_81
TTGTCGAAGTGGCAGTCCTCGTTTGAGAGAAAGCGCCTGGTTCGGATGTTGCTACACCGAGAAGCGTTGCTCACAAGCGAATCCTTGGAACAAGATTGCTCGCTCTATGCACCACAGCCTCCAAGACCCGCAGGACCAGGTGGTTGGATTTGTACTCGATGCCGATCGGCTCGGTCACGAAATCTATCGCATTTTAGACTGGGCCGACGAGCACTTCCGGTCCCACTCAGTCGATCAGGCTGATGGCCGCGTCTATGTCCGCTCCGATGCCATTGAAGACGAGGCCGCCCTTCACACCGAGCCTCTATCTGTGGACGGCCACGCGCCCGCCTCTGACAGCAGCCGAAACGGAGAGGGGGACGGAGGCCGGGCTGAGCCCGTTGGAATGTAGCAGCCGCGGCGCCCAGTGCTCCGGTGCGGAAGCCGCCGGTATTCTGACATGGTAATGAACCCGTCGCCCAGTCGACCACGTTTTCGTTTTGGTCATTGTCGACAGGCTCACTGAGTCGACCGCGTCTGCCATGGGCCGCTCCCGCCACATCCCCGAGGCCGTCCGCCGCCGCGTCGAGTACTTCGACGGGCAGGCGTGCCGGGAGTGTGGACGCACACCGGATCGACCGAGCGGACCGACGAGCTGCGGGCACGCCACGAGCAGCAGCGCGAGGAGGTCCGGCGGTACTTCCAGGAGACCGACGCCCGCATCGTGGGCAACGATCAATTGCGGACGCCGCAGGAGGAAGGGTACATCGCACTCCGGGACTATTTTAGGGAGGATCGCGCCACGACTCTCCCCGCCATCGTCGTGCTGCCGACCGGCTGCGGCAAGTCGGGGCTCATCGCCTGCGCGCCGTTCGGCATCGCGGCAGGGCGTGTGCTGGTGGTGGCGCCCAACCTCACGATCAAGGACGGCCTGGCGGAGGGCACTTTCAGCGGCACCGACAACTTCTACCACCTCTGCGACGTGCTGCCGCCCGAGGCCCGCCTGCCCCGCGTGGTGGCGCTGGAACGGGGCCGCGTGAACGAGGAGGACTGCCGCCGCGCCGACGTGATCGTCACCAACGTGCAGCAGATGCAGGGCTGGCTGCCCCTCTTCCCGACGGACTTCTTCGACCTGATCGTAGTGGATGAGGCCCACCACGCCCCCGCCGACTCGTGGCAGAACATCAACCGGGCCTTCCCGGACGCGAAGAAGATCTACTGCACCGCCACGCCCTTCCGCAGCGACGAGCAGCCCATCCGGGCCGAGCCGGTCTACCGCTACCGCCTGGCCGACGCCATCAACGCCGGGTACGTCAAAAACATCGTCCGGGTCGACGCGGTGGCGTCGGAGATGACGTTCACCGTGGAGGGCGAGGAGCGCTCCTACGCCCGGACGGAGATCATGGACCTGCGCGAGGAGACGTGGTTTTCACGGGGCGTGGCGCTGTCGGACGTGTGCAACGAGACGATCGTGGATCGCAGCGTGCAGCTGCTGCAGGCCAAGAACCGGCGCGGCACCAAGCAGCATCAGATCCTGGCCGCGGCCTGTTCCATCCGGCACGCCGAGCAGGTGGCCGCGCTCTACCGGAGCCGGGGCGTCGACGCCTCGTTCGTGGCCAGCCGCGGCATGACGACCGAGGAGCGCGAGGATCGCCTCCGCGCCTACGAGCACGGCGATCTCGACGCGATGGTGCACGTCGGCATCCTAGGGGAGGGTTACGACAACGAAAACATCTCCATCGCCGCCCTCTTCCGACCGTTCCGCTCGGTCGCCCCCTACACCCAGTTCGTGGGCCGGGCCCTCCGGGCCCTCCCCGACGGCAACGACACGGACAACCTCGCCCACGTCGTGGCCCACGCCGGGCTCAATCAGGAGGACCACTGGCAGTACTTCAAGCACGAGACGGAGGAGGCGCAGGTGCTGGCCGACCTCGACGCCTGGGCCCAAGCGCACGACGAGGACGGGGCCGACGAAACCAAAGAGTCCCGGTCGCGGGATCGCAGCGACAATGACCCGGCGGAGGTGACGAGCGAGGAGATCAAGGGCTTCGACGTGGACGCGTACCTGCCGGTGGAGGGAGCCGAGGCCGAGGAGGCGGAGGAGCACCTGAACGACATGGAAGAGGCCCTCAAAGGGTTGCGCGAGAAGGGGCTCGACGTGCCCGACGCCGAGGACATCAAACAGGAGATTGCGACCCGCAATCAGCCCCTGGGCGACGAGGACCTCCCGCCGCCGCCCAACCGTCCGGCCCGTGAGCGGCACGCCTACCGCAAGATCCTGAACCACGCCGTCCGGCGCGCCGCCGGCACCCTCCTCCACCGCCTCGACATCCCCGAGGGCGACGATCTCGTGGA
>PXSX01000013.1 GCA_003022655.1 Bacteroidetes bacterium QH_1_64_81
CACTTGCCCGGTAGTTCCACTACAGGGCTCGTTTGGGCACCTTTTTGCGGCTTCGACCACTGTGTCTCGGCTGCACATCAATCCACCAAACAGACTCTGGAACGTTGCACGACAGTCCGAAGACGTTCAACGCGAGAACGTTCAACGTCCCAACGCCGTCCGTGTCCAACGCAAAAGAAAAGGGCCACCCACTCGCACAGGTGACCCGTTCGATCCCGAAATGTACGCCGGAGAGCGGTTACTCTTCGTCCTCCGCCTCTTCGTCGTTCTCGTCGTCCTCGTCGAGGCCATAGCGGCGGTTGAATTTCTCGACGCGGCCCGCCGTGTCGACAAACTGGCGTCGGCCGGTGTAGAAGGGATGGTTCGAGGAGTCGATCTCGGACTCATACACATCTTCGTCCATCGTGGAGCGGGTGGTGATTTCGCTCCCGTCCGCCAGCTTGACGGTGACCTCGTCGTATTCGGGGTGCAGGCCTTCTTTCATGACGTTGCGACAGATTCAGTCTTGCGTTCGCAGTGAGGAGAATGTCGACACCGATACACGACGTGCGTCCCCGGAAGTTTCAGGAGGCGGCCGTCCCGACCCGTGAAGAAGCGGCGAGAGGCCGACCTGCGTGGCAGATCCAGCGCGAGCGTCCCGCCAACCCCTCCGCCTCCAATCGTGAAAACTACGAAATGGCCGTTTGACAACGACCGCGCCCACCCTTACCGTAACACTGTCTCATCAAGAACGACCGAGGGAACAGGCCCGCTGACGTCGTGGCAACCGGACCGTCTTGATTGCTCAAGCCGGTCGTCTTGGTGCCAACTCCTGCCCCGGAATCTGTCGGGGAAAGATGAGAGGGGTGCTTCACGCACGGTGACGTGCGCTCGGGGCTGTCCTCTGTCGTCTTGGTGAGACTACCGCTCTTCTTCACTCACCGAGACGACTTTTCTTATGGACCTGGATCCGGAAACCACGCTCACCCTCGCGGGCCAGACCGTCGACGACTCATTCAACAGTGTCGTTCCGCCCCTCTACCAGTCGGCGATCTTCCAGTTCGACGACGTTGGGGAGACGAAGGGGTTTGATTATACCCGAAGCGGCAACCCGACGCGCGCATCGCTGGAAGAGACCCTCGCCGACCTCGATGGCGGCGCCGGCGCCGTGGCCTGTGCGACCGGCATGGCAGCCGTGTCAACGGTCACGTCCCTCTTCGACGCCGACGCGCACCTGATTTGTGCCCACGACTGTTACGGGGGCACCGAGCGCCTCTTCTCCCACCTCGCCGACCAGGGCAAGCTGTCGGTCTCGTACGAGGACCTGTCGGACCGCGAGGCCCTCGCGAACGCCGTGCGGCCCGAGACAGAGGCCCTGTGGGTCGAGACGCCCTCCAACCCGCTGCTCCGCATCGTGGACCTGGGGGCGCTCTCCGAATTCGCCGACGCGCACGACCTGCTCCTCATCGTTGACAATACGTTCCTCTCTCCCCTCTTGCAGCGCCCCATCGACTACGGGGCCGACCTCGTCGTGTACTCGACGACGAAGTACCTGAATGGCCACTCGGACGTGGTGGGCGGCGCCATCATCGCCCGCACAGAGGCGTTGGCCGACGAGCTCGATTTCACTGCCAATGCCCACGGCACCGTCTCGGCGCCGTTCGACAGCTGGCTCGTCCTGCGTGGGGCCAAGACGCTGCCCGTTCGCCTGCGCCAGCACGAGACCAACGCACGGGCCATCGCGCACTTCCTGGACGACCATCCGGCCGTGAAGCGCGTGTGCTACCCCGG
>PXSX01000014.1:0-977 GCA_003022655.1 Bacteroidetes bacterium QH_1_64_81
CGGCTGGCCGATCTCCAGGTCGCAACCGGATCGTCGAATGGGACCTAAAAGACTCCGGGTGGGCCCTCTCACAGCTAAACACGTACCGCGTAGCAGCGCGTCGCTACTGCTGTGTAACGACACGAGCCCATTGACACCGAGGGTCTCAGCGCTCTTCCACACTTCCATACGTCCACACCTACACACCCCCATGGCCTGGATTGACGTCATCGACCCCGACGATGCCACCGGCGACCTCAAAGAGCTCTACCACACGATTGCCGAAAAGCGCGGCAAGGTCTCCAACGTCCTGAAGGCGCACAGCCAAAATCCGGCGGCGCTGAAGGCGCACCTTGACCTCTACGACGCCGTCCTGTTCGGCTCCTCGCCCCTGAGCCGGTCCGACCGCGAAGCGATCGCCGTTGTGGTCTCCGCCGCCAACGAGTGCGACTACTGCGTGCGGCACCACGCCGAGGCGCTCCAGGCCTACTGGCGGGACGAGGCCCGCGTGCAGCAGCTGGCCGACGACCACACCGCCCTCGACGACATCGACGACCAGCTTTGTGCGGCGTGCGACGTAGCCACCAAGTTGACGCGACGCAGGCTGGACCGACCGCGCCGTGCTCGACATCGTCCTCGTCACCTCCTACTTCAACTTCGTCAATCGGATCACAAATGCCCTTGGCGTCGAGGCGACCGAGGCGGAAGCCACGGGCTACAACTACTGATTTTTCACGCGAGTACGGCTGTCGGGCCGTCCATTGTCCCCGCTTGAGAAGCGCGCAGGCGTCGCGATGCAGACCGCCCTCATCGGAGGCACGAGCGCCCCAAATTTTCCAATCTGCTGATTTTTACTCTTCCGTCGCCTCCGTCGGGTCGAACTCGCACCGGAGCTGATTGCAGAGGTCTGTGATCCGATCGTCCGGCCCGTACACGATGACGCAGCCGTCGGATGGGATGCAGGCCTCGGCCCCCGGCGCGTAGTCGACCGTGCCGTC
>PXSX01000014.1:1087-2997 GCA_003022655.1 Bacteroidetes bacterium QH_1_64_81
TGCTCAGGGCAAGATAGGCCAGCACCCCAAGCCCCACGGCCAGAATCAGACCTCGCTGGAGCGCCTCCCCCGCCGTGCCAGTGCTGGTGAACGACAGGATGATCGTCGAGACGGCCGTGACGAGGCCCGCATTCCCGATGAGCATGAGCACCAGGGCGATGCGGCGGCGCACCGGGTAGTTGACGATGTGGTCGGCCTCGTCGGTCGTAAAGCCAGTGCCCGTGATGATGGACCGGGCCTGGAATCGGGCCGTCTTCTTCGAGAGCCCGGTCAGCACGAAGGCGCGGGTGGCGATCCGTGCGACGAGGACCGAGACGGCGACGACGAAGAGCAGAATGAGGAGTGCGGCCACGGCGGCGTCGGGAACGTGAAGCTGGAAGCGACGAGAGGCTTCGGAGGGTCGCATACGAATTCTGCAGCCCAGGCAGGCGTTACGGTGGGGGGCCGGATGAGCGGGGGGGCGGAATCGATCGAGGGACTACCGTCAGATTGAGGCGGCCTCCCGCTGCACGCGGTTGCGAATCCGTGGCTTGGGGTCACTACTCGGAAATGCGGTCGTCGACCGGAAACGTCGTCCAGGCCAACGCAAGCGTCGTCCCTGCGTCTACCGCTTCGAGAATGGCACTGCGTTGTCCCGACTCAGAAACAAAGTCGCCATGCGATGTCGCCGTCCAGAGCGCGTGATCTCTGAAAAAAATAACGGACATATTCGACTCAGCGGGAGCATCGTGGCGAGTGACCGTCAAGCGAAAATCTCCGGCTGGAACGGGACGAAAGACGGAGCGTCGAATTTTTTCCACATTTTGCCCAGGTGCGATCCCCGCCCATAAGAAATAACAGAAACCCTTTTCTGCCCGTTTGAGGCCGGTTCGCCGCGTACATGCCGTGCCCTGACTCCGTTATTGGCAAAAGCTGGAGCACTTTAGAGAACTGCTAGAAAGTTATCCACAGGCTGACCCACAGTCGTGAATGGACGGGCGATCAGCTTTTGACAATAACAGCATTATTAGAACGCCGGAGTGTGACCACCTGTGGGCTGTGCGAATTCTGGACGAGAGCAGCGGCGGGTCGGGCCGGTTCGGAATCCTACTTGAGGGCCCGTCGTACGTGTTTTGACTAATGGTGGCTCCCTCGTAGCCACCGTCGCGCGTACTTCCCATTTCGATTCTCCCGCTTCCATGGCCGACGCAGAAAGTAGTGCATATCCCGAGCCGAGTGATTTTGAGGTGATGCGGCCGACGTACTACGAGAACGACGACGGCTTCATCACGGCCAAAATCGAAATCTCCCCCTTCAGCGTCGAGGGCGAAAGCCGCACCAAGGCCGGGGCCCGTCGCGCCGCCATCCACGAGGCGCGCAAGACGTACCACTCTTATCACCCCAGCTACGAGGTCGAGAGTCCCTACCCCGACCACTTCGTCGACCGGGAAGGCACGGAGTGGCACCGCCTCCCGCCCTTTCAGCGCTCCACCTACGGCGACTACAAGTTCGTCGACGACTACGGGGACGACGAGGAGGCCGTCGAAGAAGATTACGTCGACATCGAAACGATGCTGATGTGGGACGTCCGGCCCGAGGAGGAGCTCGACGCAGAAGAGGTGGAAGCATAGCTCTAGGACACGGCTCGTACGGGTACAGAGTGCTTCGGGGGACGCACATCTTTGCCGCCGTCCCCGTCGCCGCTGTGTCAATGGGCCATGGCTGCGGGTTGTCTTCACGCAGGGGAGCAGGGGCCCCTCCACGCCCAATTCAAGGCCGCGTTGAAACCCGTCCCGCGAAGCCGATGTGAAAGCACATTACCAAAATGCCGCCGGAGGGGTGGCAGAGCCTGGTCGAATGCACCGGTCTTGAAAACCGGCGGGCCGCGAGGCCCCGGGGGTTCGAATCCCTCCCCCTCCGCTTCCTCCAGT
>PXSX01000014.1:3092-16432 GCA_003022655.1 Bacteroidetes bacterium QH_1_64_81
CTCTGGACGCGCCTCCACCTCTGGGCCCTGCTCCTCCCCGTCGTGCTGTGGCTCTTCCGCTGGGCGGACGTGCGGGCTCGCTTGAAGCGCGGCGTGGGATGGGTTCTTCTCATCGGCGTGCCCGTTGCCGTCGTCCACGTCGCCGTCGAGCGCGGCATCTTTGCCGTCGCCACGCTGACTCGGGGGGGCATCTATCCCAGCTTCACGACGTCGTTTGACTTCCGGGCCGTCGATCCCTATAGCATTGGCGGATGGCGACTGGCCGTGTTTCTCGTCCGGCGCTTCATCGCCGACTACTTTACCTACTTCATCGTGGCGGCCCTCTGCTTCGCGTACGAGCACTTTCTTCGCTCGCGGCAGCAGGAGGAGCAGACCCAGGCGCTCCAGGCCGAGCTGGCGCAGGCCCAGCTTCAGGCGCTGCGCATGCAGGTGAACCCGCACTTTCTGTTCAATACGCTCAACGCGATCGCAGTCCTCGTGCGCGGCGGTGAGACCTCGAAGGCGGGCCGCACGCTCCGCCTGCTGAGTGACATGCTGCGTGCCACCTTTAAGGGGGCGGACGTGCAGATGGCACCGTTGCGGGAGGAGATCGATCTCGTGGAGCGATACCTCGAGATCGAAGAAATTCGGTTTGGGGATCGCCTCCGGGTGGAGATCGAGGTGGACCCGGACGTGAGTGAAGTCCCGGTGCCCTACTTGCTCCTGCAACCACTCGTCGAGAACGCGGTGCGCCACGGCATTGCCCCCCACGCCGAGGCGGGCGTCGTCCGCGTGTCGGCCCGGCCGACGACCACGCAGGGGCAGAAAGGAGTCGAGCTGGTCGTGGCCGACAGCGGATCCGGCTTTCCGAAGGACCCAGAGACCCTCCTAGCCGAGAGCGAGGGGGTCGGTCTCGCCAACACGAAGCGCCGTCTCGAAACGCTGTACGGGGATGCGCACACCCTCGAGCTCGGAACGGCCGCTGAGGGCGGCGCGCGGGTGACCCTTCAGCTTCCCCTCGACGCGGGTCCCGACCAGCTTCGTCCCGCCTCCGAACAAGGCACCACGACGGTCCCGGCTCCGGAATCATAGGGGTCGGAGCGGGTACCCCGAGTGAACCGGTTCTTGCGCCCACGCTTCCACTCTCCCATTTTCCCAATCACAACCCATCATGCCCATTCGCGCCCTCATTGTCGACGATGAGCCGCTGGCCCGCACGGGAGTCCAACAGCTCGTGGAGCCCCTCGACGACGTGACCGTCGCGGGGGAGGCCGCCGACGGGCCTGAGGCGGTACGGCAGATCGAAGCACACGACCCGGACCTCGTGTTTCTCGACGTACAGATGCCCGAAATGGACGGGCTGGAGGTTGTGCAAGAGGTGGGCGTGGAGGACATGCCGCTCACCATTTTCGTGACGGCCTACGACCAGTACGCGCTCGACGCCTTCGAGGCCCACGCCCTCGACTACCTCCTGAAGCCGATCGAGGAGGAGCGCTTCGAGGAAGCCATGGAACGGGCCCGCCAGCAGCTCCAGCGGGTCGAGGCGGATGCGCTCAGCCAACAGCTCCGTGGGGTGCTTCGGGAGTACACCGCCGAGGAGGAGCGCGAAAGCATCGAACGCTTCACGATCCGGAGCCGCGACCGCATCTACTTCGTCGACGTCGACGACGTGCAGTGGATCGAGTCTGAGGGCGACTACGTGGCCCTCCACGATGGGGAAGACACGCACCTCGTGCGGAAGACGATGAAGGAGCTCGAAGAGGAGCTCGACCCCGGCCGCTTCCTGCGCGTCCACCGCTCCTACATCGTGAATGCCGATTACATCGAGGAGCTCCGCCCGCTCGACCACGGCACCTACCAGCTCCGGATGGCCAGCGGCACGCCCCTGAAGACGAGCCGCGGATACAGTGACAACGTGGATGCGCTGCTCGACGAAACGGGATGAGGATCCACGTCCGCGCACCGATCTTCGGACGCTTATCGCGTTTTTTTCACCAACGCCCCGCCGTCATGAACGCCCACCTCGCAGTTGTGGGGTGCCGGTCGCCCCAGCCCATCATAGGATCGGGGGGAGCACCGGTCGACCTCACCGATACCGCTCTCCCCACGTCGGCTCGCGGGTCGGACGCGACGCGACCGTTCCGAGCCCTCGCCGATGCGCGTCGCGAAATGCGGGTGCGCCAGTCCCACGCGTCCGCCGATGCACCATCGGCCCTGCGGCTTGGCATCATCGAGACCGCGCAGAACGGAACTGCACTGGAAGTGCGAACCGCCTCGACGAATCTCCGCACGCTCGACCTTCAGGACGAGGATGACCGCGAGACGGTGCTCCGTGAGCTTCGGGCCCTGGAACGAGAGCTCCTGGAAGACGACTGAGGGCCGCTTAGGGGCCCATCCGTAACGAAGTCGTGGAAAGTGCCTGCTCCGGTGCAAAGCCCCCATCCTGCGCGAATCAACCGCGATCGTCAGCGGTGGTGCTCATCCCAGGCGATTTCACACATTGCTTGTACGCTGCTCGCCGTTCCGTCCGAGTCACGATTGTGTACGATGGGTGCCACCGACCACGACCACACGCAGACCGTCCCCCTTCCCGCCGGATACGTTGAAAAGACGGAGGGCCGGGTCGCCCCCAACGACCTCGTCTGGAGCGCCTCCGACGATGCATTCCGGGACGTCGGAGCGGAAGCCCCGGTCGTAGGAGCGGAGCTCGGCGAGTTTGAGCGTGTCGCCACGCCTGCCTACTGGGTGACCTTCGATAGCACCACTGGGATTATCTGGGGGGTCGGCACCTCCCCCGAAGAGAGCCTGCGGTCGGCCAAGTTCGAGGCGTTTGGCGACGACCACGGGGCCGTGGGCTACGAATTTGCCTGCTGGTGCGAAGAAATGAGCACGGCGGTGTGCTCCGAGGTCCTGTACGAGAAGGCCAACGAACAGGGACGGCTGTCCATTTCCGATGACCGTCTTCGGGAGCACGTCGACGTGACGTAACGGCACGTAACGGCAGCCTCCGGCGGTCCATCCACATCTTCACGCCGACGGGACCCTGGCAGGCAAGAGAAGTCGGTCTGGGGGACGAGCGTGGCGCATCAGGTATCGCCCCCGGTCTGTACCTCCTACGACGGGGCATTCGTCGCACCACACTCCCGGTTCGTCGCACGACCGGCATCTTCGCGATCGGGGGGGCGTTGGGGAGTAGCGTACAATACAACATGACGGGGTCCCGACCGGGCCCGTCGCGCCGTTCTCCTCGTCGATTCCGCGCCCTCATGGCTCTTCGTCGACCGTCGCTCTGGATCCTTCTTCTTATCGTCACCGTCGGGCTCGCGGGATGCGAGCCCTACATGAGCCTGACCGACCGGATTCCGACGCAGACGCGGCAGGCCACCGCCCTCCTGCCGGAAGCGCCGCGCTATGCGGGAATGGTCGACCTGGAGACGGCGATGGGAAACGTCGACACGTTCGGGGGGGCGGACCTGGTCGACAGTCTCCGTCGGGCGGAGGAGTCTCGCCTGGGAACCTTCCTCGCCGCTACAGGCATGGATCCCGAGACGGATCTGAAGGCCGTATACGGAACTCTTGAGGACGGAGATGCGCTGAGCGCGGTCGTGTTTGCGGATCTGAGCCCGGACCAGGTGGACCGGCACCTCAACCGGGCGCCGGGGGAGGCCGGGCGGGCCGCCACCTATCGCGACGTGCCCGTTTATCATCTCGCTCTTGGGACGTGGGCGTCCGAGGAGGCGTCTGTGCCGGACACCCTGTCGCTGGGCTTCATCCGCAGCGGCACGATTGCCGCCGCGATGGACGCCGGTCGGGTCGAGGCCATGATCGACCGGCATCGGGACCAGGCCGAGGGGTTCCGTGACAACGAGTCGTACATGACGCTCGTCGAGCGAGTGGGACATGGCAGCACCGCGTGGCTCGTGGGGCGCGACGTGCTACAGACCGCCCTCCGTGACCCCGGAGCCAGCGGGGCAGCGTCCTCCAGCGACGCTCCGAGGGCGAACAGGACCGGGTTCCAGCAACTGCTCAGCGCGTGGGCCGACCGCATGCTGGGCCTCTCGGACGCGTCGTCGGCTTTGGAGGGCTCGGCCGGAAGCAAGATTGATCGGCTGAAAAGCCGGATCCGCGGGCAGGCCGTGTCGCTCACGCTAACCGACGAGGCCCTGGAGGGCGAAGCATACCTCACGATGCGGGACGAGACGAGCGCGGGCCGCGAGCAACTCCAGAAAACAGCCGCGAGCAACTCCAGAAAACAATGAAAAGAACGCGGAGGGAGCGCGCCGCTCGTCGGTCGAAGTCTTCGATTCGTCGGCTGAAAGGGACCGTTCGTCGAATGGCCGGCATCACGCGCGCCGCTCCGGCGTTGGGTGCGCTGCGCGTCTCGACGGGGACCTGCAACCTGTGCGCCGATCGGCCTGTCTCCCGTATTGCAAGGGAGACCGGCGAAAGCGGATAGTCGCCGAACAGAGAGGCGACGATTCGAACCCCCTGCCCTTTCGTGTTTCCCGAACGATTGTGACGGCCCATGCGTCGTTTCATCTTCGAAGTGGTTGAGGGCATCCGAATTGCTGGCCAGGCCATCTGGACCAACAAGATGCGCTCCACGCTTACCACGCTGGGCGTCATTATCGGCATCGCGGCGGTCACGCTGATGGCGACTGTCATCAATGGACTGGATCAGGAGTTCGACAAGGCGCTGTCGCAGCTCGGGACCGACGTGCTGTACGTCGACCAGTTTCCATGGGGCCAGAACGCCGACCGGGAGTGGTGGCGTCTCCGCAACCGCCCGGCCATTCAACCGGCCCTGGCCCAGACCATTCAGGACCGCTCGCGCTTCACTACGGCGGCGGCTCCCATGGCAAACACGGACCGCTCGGTGACCTACCGAGGGCAGGAGATAGAGGGCGAGATTTTGGGCTCGCCGCCCCAGTATGGGCGCATCCGCAACGTCGAGCTCAGAAAGGGACGTTTTTACACGCAGAATGAAGAGCGTGCGGCGCGGCACGTCTGCGTCATCGGGGCGACAATCGCCGAGGAGCTCTTTCCGGCAATTAATCCGCTTGGAAAGGAAATTAAGATGGGGGGCGTGCTGTGCACCGTGATCGGAGTGCAGACGAAGAAGGGCGACAGCATGTTCGGCGGCCCGGGCTCGCCGGACGAGCGCGTTCTCATCCCGTTTAGCACCTACGACAAGGCCTTCGGCGTCAATCGCAGATGGGGGGTCACTGTCATGGCGAAGGTGGCGTCCCCGACTCTAATGAGCCGGGCGGAGGAGGAGTTGACCGGCATCGTGCGGACGGCCCGCGGGGTGCCGCCGGGGGAGAGAAATAACTTCGCGATCAACGACCAGCAACAGGTCATGGACAGCTTCGCGAGCACCCGAATCGCCATCTATGGGGTGGGGCTGTTCCTGACGGGGCTTGCGCTCGTAGTGGGCGGCATCGGCGTCATGAACATCATGTTTGTGTCGGTGCGCGAGCGGACGAAAGAGATCGGCATCCGCAAGGCCGTGGGGGCCAAGCGCCGTACCATCCTGTTTCAGTTTCTCGTCGAGGCGGTCATCGTGTGTTTGATCGGAGGCGTCATCGGCCTTGGCGTTTCTGCGCTGGGGGCCATGGGCGTGAGTGCCCTGGGACTGACCGCCTCCCTGCCGGCCCAGACAATCGTCCTCGCGTTTGTGATCTGTGTTGGCGTCGGCATTCTATTCGGCATCGCGCCGGCCTGGCAGGCTGCCACCGCCGATCCCATCGAGGCGCTCCGGTACGAGTAGCCCGGGGCCTCGGTCATCCTCGCTGTTTTCCACGTCAACGACCACAGAGATCCATGCAGAACGCACGCTCCTCTTCCGAACCGATGCTTCCGTGGATGCTCATGCCTCTCGCTCGCCTGCTCCGGTGGGGCCGCGAGCGTCTGAAGGCCATCACCGGGCAACTGGGGACAGGCCGCGACGGATCGCTCGACGTGGGCGGGGCCCTTCTCCTGGTGGGCACCGTTACCCTGGCGGCAACACTGGGTGTGCCCCTGGTCGTGACCCTCGGGGGCGGCATTGGGATGGCCATTCTCTTCGTGGTCGTGCGGAGCTGGGTGGTAGTGCAGGAGCAGCAGACCGCGTGAGCGTGTGGGCGTCTGGGCGTATGAAAAAAACGCCCATACGTCCACATATCCACACGCAGTCCCGGATGGCGGGCACGCTCTACCACGGACACAACCCTTTTTCCCCGACCCTTTCCAACGCATTCCCCTCGTCCATGAGCGGATTCGAGACGGTGCGCGAGGCGCTGCAGGCGCTTCGGGCCAATAAATTGCGCTCCGCCCTCACCCTTTTGGGCATCGTCATCGGCGTCTTTGCGGTCATTGCCGCCGTAACGGCCGTGGACGTGATCGACCTCCACTTCAAGAGCTCGATTCAAGGGCTGGGGGCATCGACGCTCTCGATCGAGCGGTACGACTACGCAGGGGGCGACGGGCCCGAACGCTACCATCCGCCCATCACACACGATCAGGTGCTTCGCCTCAAGGAACGGGCGGGGAGCGACCTGTCCGTGAGCGTGAGCGAGCGGTTCGGCTTCGGGGGGAAGGCGCAGTCCGACCGGCATGAGACCAATCCCAACGTGTCGCTCTACGGAACCGACGAGGCGTTTCTCGGCACCTTCGGTTACGACCTGCAGGCGGGGCGCCCCCTCGTGGCGCAGGACGTACAGAGCGCACGCCCGGTAGCCCTCCTTGGGTCGGAGGTGGCCGAGGTGCTCTTTCCGACGACCAGTCCGGTGGGGAAGGAGGTGCAAGTCGGCCGGGTACGGCTCGAAGTAGTGGGCGTGCTGGCGGAGAAGGCAGGCCTGTTTCGAAGCCCGAATACACGGGTGTACGCACCCATCACGCACCTCTTCGGGGCGTACGGGAGCGGCGGGCGCAGCATGGACGACACGCGCGTCCGGGCCGCGTCGGGAGATCAGCTCACCGCCGCCCAGGACGAGGTGCGGAGTCACCTGCGCGTGATCCGAGGGGTGGCACCTGGGGTCCCGAGCACCTTCAACATTGAGTCGAGCGACTTCCTCCGCAGTACCTTCGATCAATTTACGAGCACCCTCACAATGGGCGGGGCACTCGTGGGACTCATTTCGCTGCTGGCCGCCGGGGTGGGCATCATGAACATCATGCTCGTCTCCGTCACCGAGCGGACGAAGGAGATCGGCATTCGCAAGGCGGTGGGGGCCAAGTGGCGAAACATCCTCGGCCAGTTTCTGCTGGAGGCCATTATCCTGTGCCAGATCGGCGGACTGATCGGCATCGTGTTTGGCGGCCTTGGGGGCAACGTGGCGGCCCTCTACTGGGACATCAGCCCCTCCTTCCCGTGGATGTGGGCGGGCATTGCCGTCGGGGGCGTCACGCTGTTGGCCGTCATCTTCGGCGGCTATCCGGCCTACAAGGCGGCTCGTCTCGACCCCATTGACTCCCTCCGATACGAGTAGCGCCCCCGTCCCGAACGCCCGCTCTTTGTTCTCTCAACAGTACGACCTTCGACGCCATGCAACGACTCACTTCTTCTCGTCTCGCCTCATCGGGGCTGGGTGCCATCACCCTCCTCCTGATGCTCGGGGTCTTTGCGACCACCGGCTACGCACAACAGCCTCAGGACACCACGCAGATTACATTCGACGAGGCCGTCCGCACCGCTCTCGACCAGAATACCGATCTGAAGCGGGCGCAGGCTCAGGCGCGGCAGTCCAGCCTGGAGGTCCAGTCCGAATGGATGGACTTCATTCCCGACTTTGACCTGTCGACGCGAGCGACACGCCGCTTCGGACGCAACTTTAGCCAGGTGGACGGAGAGATCATTACGCAGTCGACAGACTTTGTCAATCTGAGCGGGAGTTCAGGGATCACCCTCTTCAACGGGTTCGAAAACACAGCCTCCCTCAAGCAGGCCCAGGAGCAGGCCGCGTCCGACGAGACGAGCCTGAAGCGCACGCGGCGCGACGTCGTGTTCACCGTGATGGATCAGTTTATCTCCCTGGTGGAGAGTCGTGAGATCGTGCGGGTACGAAAGGAGCAGGTGGAGGCGCAGCGCAAGCGTCTGCGCCAGATTCGTGAGTTTGTGGACGCCGGGTCCCGGCCCCAGTCGGATGAGTTTACGGCCGAGGCCGACCTGGCCGACGCCGAGCAGCAGGTCTTACAGGCACGGCGGGAGCTGGAGGTGAGCAAGACCCGGCTCATTCAGACCCTCCAACTCAATCCTCGGAAAGCCTACGATTTTCGGGTCCCCGATCTGGAGGATGACCTCCTAGAGGGCACCGAGTACGACCTGACCGCCCTCGTCAACGAAGCCTTTCAGAAACGCCTCGATCTCCAAGCAGCCCAGGCCGAGCGTCGGGCGGCCCAGCAGGGCATCCGCACCGCGAAGTCGTCTTACTACCCGACCGTGTCGCTCAGTGGGAGCTACGGCACCGATTGGACGAGCCGCCCGCGCGAGCGCCCAATTGTGGGGACCGGAGAAGACCCGGAAACCGTGACAGTTAAACCTGCAGACGGGGGCGATCCTGTGGCTCTTCCGGTGCCGGGGACCGGCTCTCCCCCCGAAACGCAGACGCCGGGCTTTAGTGGACAGCTCGATAACAACCGCAGCGGAAGCGTGTCGCTGTCGATCAGCATCCCGATCTTCGACCAGCTCAACCGCTCGACCCGGGTAGAGCAGGCGCAGGTGCAGGCCCAGAACGCCAAGTATGCCCTCCAGGACCAGCGCCAGCAGGTGGCCCTGCAGGTGCGGCAGGCCTACCTCGATTACCAGAACGCCGTGCAGCAGCTGGAGGCGGCCACCAAGCGCCTCCGGGCCGCCGAGCGCGCCCGCACCGCCGCTCAAGAGCGCTACGAGCTCGGCTCCGCCGACATCGTGGAATTACAGAATGCCCTCCGCGACTACGTCGACGCGGCGAGTCAGCAGGTGCAGGCCCGATACAACCTCCTCTTTCAGCAGAAGCGAATCGACTACAACGCTGGTCGGCTTTCGCCGAGTGACCCGCTTCTCAACCAACCGGCAGCGCGCTAAATCCGCCGGCGCCCTCTTCGTGCCTCTTTCCAGAACACGATTCTTTCAGTCATGTCATCCTCAGGACACACCTCGAATCGCATGTGGTACGCGGGCGGCGGCCTGCTGCTCATCTTGCTCATCGCCGGCGGCCTCGGATGGCAACTCGGATGGTTTGGGAATGGGGACTCCGGCCTCCGGGTCGACACTGAAGAGGTAGATCGCCGCACCATTACACAAGTCGTGACGGCCTTCGGGCGGGCCCAGCCCGAGGTGGAGGTCACGATTAGTCCCGACGTGCCGGGCGAGATCGTGGCGTTGCCCGTGAAGGAGGGCGACCTGGTGCAGAAGGGCGACCTGCTCGCCCGGCTCCAGGCCGAAGACTACCGCGCGTCCGTCGAGCGGGCCGAGGCGGGGGTTTCGGAGGCGAAGGCGAGCCTGGCTCAGCGCCGCGCCGACTCCATCGAGGCGCGCCGCACCTACGAGCGGCAGAAGAAGCTTTACGAAAAGGACGTCATCTCAGAGAGTGAGTACCAGAACGCCGAGACGAGCTACCAGCAGGCCGTCGCCCAGCTCAGATCCGCGCGGTTTCGGGTCGAGAGTGCCCGGGCCGACCTGCAGGACGTCCGCGAGCAGCTCCAGAAGACCCGCATTTACGCGCCCATGTCCGGCACCGTCACCCGACTGGAGGTGGAAGAGGGCGAGCGCGTCGTTGGGACGCAGCAGCGGGCCGGCACCGAGATGATGCGGATCTCGCGGCTCGGCCAGATGGAGCTGAAGGTGGACGTCAACGAAGGCGACGTAGTGAACGTCTCCCAGCGCGACTCGGCCACCATCGAGTTCGACGCGCATCCGGACCGCTCTTTCCAGGGCCGCGTGACCGAAATTGCCAACTCGGCCCGCATTGAAAATCAGGGAAGCCAGAACGAGGTGACCAATTTCCCCGTCACCATCCGCGTGCTTAACAATCCCAACACTGGCCTCTCCACCGGGAGCGAGGGCGGCATTCAGCGCCCCGAGGTGCCCCCCACGTCGGACCGCACTTCACTCTTACGGCCGGGCATGAGCGGCGCCGTCGACATCTACACCGACACCGAAGAGAGTGCGGTGGCTGTGCCCATCCAGGCCGTCACCGTTCGCGACTTTACCGAGGTGCGCCCCAAGGCCGCCGACACGACCGCGAAGGGGGAAGAGGGAGAGGAGGACCTGCGCCGGGTCGTGTTTGTGGCCGAGGCCGACTCGGCCCGAATGGTGGAGGTGACCACCGGCATCGCCGACGACACATACATAGAAATTAAATCGGGCTTAGAGGGGGGCGAGACCGTCGTTACGGGGCCGTACAGCGCCGTCAGCCGCAAGCTGGAGCCCGGTGACAAGATTCAATCCGGGAACCGCGGAGGCGGTGCCGGGCGCTCCCTCGCTATGACGCAGTAAGGCGATACGGATGGAAGTGTGGAGGTATGAAAGTGTGGAAGTATGGACGGGGAGGACACCTCTGTACCACGGCTCTCGATCCTCTCGTGCTGCGGCTTGAACTGCGTCCATCCGCCTGGCATTCACTCATCGATCCTTTCCTCACATCTTAGCATCGATCGACATGGAAGCACTCGCGACTGATGGAGCGCCGACCGAGGTCTCCGACCGCGCCCTCATCGAAGTGAACGACCTGAAGAAGCAGTACATGATGGGAAGCGAGGAGGTGTGGGCCCTCGACGGCGTGACCCTCTCGATCGAGGAGGGGGACTACGTGGCCGTCATGGGGCCGTCCGGCTCCGGCAAGTCGACGCTCATGAACATGCTCGGCTGTCTCGACACGCCCACGAGCGGCACCTACTACCTGCGGGGCGAAGACGTGAGCACCTTTTCCGACAACGAGCTCGCGGAGATTCGCAACCACGAGATCGGGTTCGTCTTTCAGACCTTCAACCTGCTGCCCCGCGTCAACTGCCTGCGCAACGCCGAGCTGCCGCTCATCTATGCCGGCATGTCCAAGCGCGAGCGGCGCGAGCGGGCTGCCGAGGCGCTCCGCAACGTGGGGCTCGGCGACCGGCTTGACCACCGGCCCAACGAGTTGTCCGGCGGCCAGCGCCAGCGCGTGGCCACGGCCCGCGCTCTCGTCAACCACCCGTCGCTCCTCCTGGCCGACGAGCCGACCGGCAACCTCGACACGGAAACCGGCGACGAAATCATGTCGCGGGTGAAGAGATTTCGATCGGATAGCCGTAGAGTCGTCCCGGCGGGACGCCTCTACTGATCTAGACGCGTTTTTACGTGGTATGTCCCATCGCGACGCTCTTTCCTTTTTCCGGCTCGCTGCATTCGCCACGGCTCTCGTGCTTGTGGGGCCCGTCCCTGTGGCCCAGGGCCAGGACACCACCGAGAAAACACTGCGCGGGCGGGTCGTGGATGCGGAGACCGGGGAACCGCTGCCTCAGGCCAATCTCCGAATCGCGGACGCGTACCAGGGCACCATCACGAACGTCGACGGCCGCTACACCCTTGAGCTCGACAGCCTGCCGGTCACCGTCGTCGTGCGCTATGTGGGCTACGAGTCGACCCGGCGCCGCATCACGACCGAGACCGATCCGCAGCAAACGTTCCGGCTCACGCCGTCGACCGTGGAGATGGAGGAGGTTGTCGTCACCGGCACGGGAAACCCCGGCGAGACCATCATGCGGCGCGTCATTGAGAATAAGCAGGAGTGGTGGCCGGAGTTGAGAAGCTATTCCGTGGAGGCGTACAATCGGTTCACGGTGGCCAGCGACACAACGATCGCTGCCGTGGCCGAGAGTCAAACCACGGCGTTCTGGGACGCGGGTCGGGGCACCCGTGAAGTGGTGCGCTCGCAGCGCGGTACCGCCAACCTTCAAAATCTTACCGATTCGGCCCTCCCCGCCGCCTCAGCGGTTCTCAACCTGTATGGAGACAACGTCAGCGTCGCTGGCAACCGGCTCGTGGGAGTGACCCATCCGGATGCGCTTGACTACTACGACTTTACGCTCGACACGACGCGCGCCATCGACGGACGGCAGGCATTTCTCATTCAGGTGGAACCGGACAACCGCCTCTCGTCCGCGTTCCAGGGGACGGTGACTGTGCTCGACAGCACGTACGCCTTGCTGGAAGCCCGGCTCCGTCCCACGACCTCGCTAAGCACGTCGCGGGTGCTGAAAGGAGTCGACATCACCTTCGAACAGCAGTTCTCCAACTTCGGCGGGCCGTACTGGCTGCCGGTCGACTTTCGGGCCCGACGCGACCTGGACGTGCAGGTGTCGGCCCTGATCTCGTTCTCGGACGTCAGCATCCGTCAGGTGAGCCGCCTGAGCGACTACCGCATCAACGTGCCGGTGCCGGACTCGCTCTACAGCGACACGACGGACCAGGCC
This sequence comes from Bacteroidetes bacterium QH_1_64_81, assembly GCA_003022655.1. The sequence continues at coordinate 15,480 of PXSX01000014.1, forward strand.
GTGACGGTCCCCGACAGCCTCGCGCTCGCCGCGTCCTCCGCCGGGGGAGAACTGGACTCGCTCCGCGATACGGGGCCTTTCGTCCCCTACTCGGAGACAGAGCGTGCGGCCTACCGGCGCATCGACAGCACGGACACGGTGCAGGATGCCTTCGATCCGGGCGGGCTCGTGGGCTGGCTTCAGGATCTTGGGGTCGGCGGGGAAGACGACGAGGCGGACACCGACACGACGAACGGCTCCGACGGCCAGGTCTCGGCGGACGACACATTTGTCAGTTTCGAGGGAGGACTCCCAGACCTCCGCTTCAACCGGGTGGAGGGCGGGCACGTCGGCCTGCGGCTCGACATCGGAATTGGGCCGCTGGAGGTGACGGGACGCGGCGGCTACAATACAGGCCCGTCGGGACCCACCCGCTGGTCGTACGGGGGCGGGGCGACCGCGCCGGTAGCGGAGAACACGGAGCTGGCCTTCAGCTATCACTACGGCATCGACCCGCGCTACCGCGCCCGATCGCGCATCGCTCCGGTCTGGGCGCGACTCTCGAACAGCCTGTGGACCCTCGCGGGCGAGCCGGACTACTTCGACTACTTCGGGAATGAGCGGCTTCGGCTCTCCGTGCGGCAGCAGGTGTCCACCCCCGACCTGGATCTCACGCTCCAGTTCCGCAACGAGCGCCACTTCTCGGTCGCCAAAACGACCGATTACAGCGTGTTCGCCCGCACCATCACGCAGCCTCCCAATCCGTCTGTGGAGGAGGGCCGGCTCCGATCCGTGGCCTTCGAGGCCACCCTTGGCGACGACGGGCTGCTCGGCGTGACCCCGATCAACCGCGTGCAGGCCACCGTCGAGCACGGTTTTCCGGATCTCGCGGCGAGCGACTTCGACTTCACGCGGATTGAGGCCGTGGCTAACGCGCACATCGAGACCTTCTTGCAGCGTCGGTTCCGCCCCAA
>PXSX01000015.1 GCA_003022655.1 Bacteroidetes bacterium QH_1_64_81
TCCCGGATCACGTTGTCTGTCGTGATGGGCTCGAAGTCGGGCGGAACCGCGGCGGGGGCGAGTTCCGCGTCGAGGCGGCCGTCGTCGCGGGCCGCGGCGGCCTTCTGGTGGGAGCGCAGTGCGTATTCGTCCTGTTCCTCGCGCGAGATCCCAAACGTGGCTGCGAGCCGATCCGCGCTCTCGCCCATGACGTCGCCCGTCGAAAACTCTGAGATAGACGGCGATTCCGGGAGCAGGTCGCCGGGACTGAGCCCGTCGAGCAGATCCAGGTAGTCGCCTGTGCTCTTTGCGTTGCGGGCCTCAAAAAGCCGCTTCCGCACGGGCCGCTGTAATCGGATGGGTGGGTCGCTGAGGGTTTCGGTCCCGCCCGCGACCACGACGTCGACCTGTCCAGTTCGGAGGAGGTCGACGCCGCTTGTGACGGCCTGGTTGCTGGAGATGCAGGCCATCGTGACCGTGAAGGCGGGCACGTGGTTCGGGATGCCCGCGGCCAGGGCCGACTCGCGCGCCACGTTGCTCGTGTTTACGTCCTGCACCACCGTGCCCATCACGACGCGCTCGATGCGGTCGGCGGGCAGGCCGGTACGGGTCAGCAGGCTGCGGAGGACCATCCGGCCCATGTCGTAGGCCATGAGATCGGCGTAGCCGGTGCCCGCGCGCTGGAAGGGAAGTCGGCAGCCCTCAACGAAGACCGCCGTGCGTCCGGGGGGATCAGAAGGCATTGGACTGGGGCTCATGAGAAGGGTTTACGGTCGCCTCCACCCAAAGGGAGTGGGGGAGTGGGAGAATGGGAGTACATCTCTCGTATCTAGATGCACTTGCTGGAAGAACCGAACCTTGAAGGTCGGTGACTGTTGCGTGTATCGAAGTGTGCATTTTTCGATCCCATCACCGCCTGCGGTCCGCCGTCGGCCCTCCGCGGTCCTGATGAATCCCAGAACACCGTTTCACTGGATCGCAATCGAAGAAACCGAGCATGAGTCAACCGGACACCTCCACCCTCATTGGTCGCCAGCCCGTCCTCGAAGCGCTGAAGCGGGACGACCTCGGCATCGAGAAGGTGATGCTGGAACAGGACGCGAGCGGCGACCGGATCGGGGCCATCCGCGCCGCCGCCGAGGACCGTGGGGCGCCGGTCCAGTACGTGCCCGCGGCACGCCTCCGACACGAGGCGGACGGCGCGACCCATCAGGGCGTCGTCGCGATCACCGCTCCCATCCGCTACCGGGAGGTCAACGACATGCTGGCTGACATTGCCCCGACGTGGGACGCGGTGCAAACCAAGAACCCGCTCCTTCTCGTCGTCGACCGCGTCACCGATCCGCGCAACTTTGGGGCGATCCTGCGGAGCGCCGTGGGAGCGGGCACGGACGGCGTGATTGTGCCGAGCCGGGAGATGGCCCCCCTCAACGCCGCCGCCCTGAAGGCGAGTGCGGGCACGGCGCCCCGCCTCCCGATTGCCCGCAGCGACGACCTCGCGCAAGTGCTCACCCAACTCAAGGAGCGCGGGTACTTCGTCTACGGCGCGGAGGGCACCGCCGAGACGTCGCTGTGGAACGCCGAGTGGGACCGCCCGGTCGCGATGGTAATGGGGAGTGAGGGGGAGGGCCTGGCGCCTGGAGTAGCGGACGCCTGCGACGAACTCGTCTCCATTCCGCTGCGTGGCCCGGTCGAATCGCTCAACGTATCGGTCGCCGCAGGGCTTCTGCTCTTCGCGGCGGCCCGGCCCCGCACGTAGCGT
>PXSX01000016.1 GCA_003022655.1 Bacteroidetes bacterium QH_1_64_81
CCCCCGGCCGAGGTGGTGCTGTGCCCGGTGAAGGTGCAGGGCCTTGAGGCCCCGCAGGCCATTGCCGACGCGATCGGGGCCTTTAACGACATCGCTCCGAGCGATCCGCAGCGCCCCGACCAAAGGGAGGAAGTGGTCTCCGGGCCGCACCCGGATCTTTTGATCGTTGGGCGAGGGGGCGGCTCCACCGAAGACCTATGGGCGTTCAACGAGGAAGTGGTGGCCCGCGCGATTGCCGCGTCGGAGCTGCCCGTCGTAAGCGCCGTGGGGCACGAGTCGGACGTGACGATTGCCGACCTCGTGGCCGACGAGCGGGCCGCTACACCGTCGACGGCCGCCGAGATTGCAGTGCCGGACCGCCGCGACGTGGCCGCCCGAGTGCGGGCCCTGCACGACCGCCTCCGCAGCCAGGCGACGCGCCGCCTCCAGGACGCCCGCCAGCAGGTCGACGCGCTGGTTGCGTCGCGTGCCTTCCACGCCCCCGCCCGCCGCCTGGAGCAGCACCGGCAGCACCTCGACACCCTCGTCGGCCGCCTCACGCGGAGTGGGAACCGCCTCGTCGACCAGGCTCGCACGCGCCTCGACCGCCTTCGCGACCGCCTGCACGCCCTCGATCCCGAACAGCCCCTGCGGCGCGGCTACGCCCACCTTACCCGCAATGGCAGCCCCATACGCTCCGCCGAGGCCCTCGAGGACGGCGATCAGGTGCGGCTCCACTTTCAGGACGGCCACCGCGACGCCGAGGTGCTTCCTGAAGGCGAATAGCCCACGGCCCGGACATCGTCTCCCCGCTGAAGTCGTAAGAAGCCGCACTCGACGGGTGGGGCCGGGACAATTTCTCCGAGCCCGCAAAACATATCACAGCGTTGTATCACGGCGTCCCTCCGGACTTCTGGGAATCCCGCCCTACGGCAATCACATCTTGGCCCGAGGCCTGATGGTGCCCCGATCCGGGGCGGTGTGTTCGTGCTCCCACGCGCCCCCTCGCCCGCGCCATTCGGGCAGTTTCGTTGATCAGAGGCGGACGAGCCTCCACACCACGAAGGAAATCTTTAACATACGATCGCCCTGGGATTCCGCCCTCCTTGATCAGGAACCGCCCCATTCATACCCTGTACATCCGGTGGCTTTTGCGCATCCAGGAGGACGACCCTCCCATCGTACTGTAAGGCAGCTTCCTCTTCCTTGCTCCGTTTTCTCCACTCGGCTGGCCCGATTGGTAACGCCTGACCCATGGCCTCGGACCCGAGCCAACTTACGATCCAGTTTCAGCCCGAGCGGCGCGTCGACGTCATCGACGTAAACCAGCACGTGGAGAACGAGGCCGCTGGATTCCTAAGGGGGCACGACAACGCCGTATACTGCTCGTACCACACCACAGGCGGCTACCTCGAAGAGACCGTCTGCAATCGGCTCGATCAGTGCCAGGACCGAGTGCAGGAGTTTATCGAGCCGTTCCGGGAGCTCTTTCCGTACGGGGCCAATTACCGGCACGATCAGCTGCACCTCCGGAAAGAGCTGAGTCCCAAGCAGCGGCGCACGGAGCCCCGCAACGCCGACTCTCACCTTGCGTTCATCGGGTCCGGGCTCGAAAACTGTGTCACGTACCCCAGCAATCCGGCCCGTCCGGTCTTTTTCGTCGATCTCGACGGCATCAACAAAGACAACCACGACCGGCGCGAGCGCCGCACGACGATCATCGGGTACGACGACGAGCGGGTGGTGGACGAAACCGAACTCCGGGTGCCGGTCTCCGACCACTCCATCGACTCGGTCAGCCTGCGCGACCCTCGGCTCGGCATCTTTGAGCACCTCCACGAGATGCTGGTCAAGCACGACGTGACGACGGGTCGCGTGCACCTCGACCTCGTCTCCGAAGAGAAACACGCCGGGCTTACGGTCAACGAGTACGAGACGCTCCTCATGAAGCACGACCTGGCCGAGGTGCTCCGCGATCCGCTCCGGTTTGTGGCGCGGAAGGGCCGCAACATGCTCCGCGACCCGAGCGCCATTCCGGGCAAAGCCAAGAACTACGCGAAGTACGACCTCGTGCGTCTCGTCAACAAGGTCGTGGACACGCTGGGCCTGAGCGAGTCGCTCGTCGAGCGCGTCATCGACAAGTGCCTGGCCGTGCCGGCCGAGCGGTTCCTCCGCATGAAGCGGTCGGTGAGCCTGCTCGTCACCGAGGACGCGTCCAACGGCGAGGGCACCATCGAGCACTCACGCGGTTTGAGTAGACCTCCACTCTCAGCTCCTCTTCGACTCCTCTCGTCCTTCTTCTGGTGGGGATAACAGCGTAATCTCGTCAAACGAGGCGAAGTCTCCCCGGTTGTAGGTCGCTAGATGTGAGATCCCTTTCGTACTCATCACAGCGACGATGTTGGCATCGTGAATGCGTTTGCCGGCCACCTCGTAGCGTCGAACGAGTCTGAACAGCTCACCGAGCACCTCCTCAGACGGAATCAATAAGCGCAAAGACTGGCGCACCTGAGCGAGGACGTCCAGTGCCTCAGTGGGGGTAAAGTCGCGGTCGAAGACGGGATCTCCCGTGAGGACAACCAGATATTCCCTGCAGATCTGAGGCGTCACACAAAGCTCCACGTTCTGCCACTGGAGCGTCGCCATCCAGATACGAGCCTCCTCACACAGGGGAGCAGCTTCAACGGTCGCGTAGACAAGCACATTCGTATCGACCACACACTGCTCAGGATATTTCTCCTCCATCGCTTATCGACCCGTATCGTCGTAGAGGTCCGTGCGATGAAGGGACTTTCCTTTCCATCGCCCGCCTTCTAAGCGAGGCCAGTCTGTGGCCAACGGGTCTTCTCCCCGATCCTCGTCCGAGTCCGACTCTTCAAAAGAGGAGTACCGGACGGTGACTTCGATCTCTCCTGGGGGAAGCTCTTCCGGAAGATCAGGCCACTCCACCGTGCCGTCGGGGCGGATAAAGGCCTTCAGGATTCGTGCCTCCATGGCAACAGCGATTGAAACAGAAGATCTTTCGGCCTTTGTATCGAGAGCAGCTTATCCCGGTTTCTTTTTCTTCCGCCCCTAACGCAGCAAAGCCCTCATCTCTCAGATCAACGAGTGGCTCTGCCCCCCGTCCACGTTGAGGCAGGCCCCCGTAATGAGGCTTGCACGCTCGGAGCACAGAAACGCCACCGTGTCGGCCACCTCCGTGGCTCGTCCGAAGCGCTCGATCGCGATGTTTTCCTCGACGAACTCCGTCATCTTCTCGGGCTGCTCCTTTACGCGCTGGTCCCAGCTGCCGCCCGGAAAGCGGATGGCCGACTTGGTGGTGTTGTAGAGGGAAAGCCCTGCGCCCCCTAGCTCGCGCCCAAAGATGGACGAGATGTAGCAGATCGAGGCGTCGTCCACGTCCCGCATGTGCGGAATGGCCGCCCGGCTCACGCGGACGTGCGACATGAAGTTGAGGTTGATGAGGGCCTCCCAGTCTTCGTCGGACAGCTCCTCGAAGTCGCCACGCCGGTTCCCGCCCACGTTGCCCACGTAAATGTCGATACGTCCGAACCGATTGTGGGTCTCTTCGACGAGGCGCTCCGGCTCGCCGGTCTCGGTCACGTCCATCGGGAGGGCCAGCACCTCGGCCCCCTCGTCCCGGATCTCCGCCGCGGCCGCGTCGAGATCCGATTCGGTCCGGGCACAGATGGCCACGTTGCTTCCCTGTCGGGCCAGTTCCAGCGCGATGTATTTGCCAATGCCGCGGCTCGCCCCGGTGACGATGGCGGTGCGACCGTCGAGTCCAAGATCCATGATGCAGGAAGGGTCGTGAAAGAGCTGATCCGAATCGAGGTACAGGATAGGCACCTCCACGGGCACCGTCCATCCCGTCCCCCTCCGTCCGCCCTAGTTTCAAATCATTTGAACAGGCTCTTCCTCCACCCATCCACACGTCCAAACGTCCGACTTTCGGAAGGTGCCCCTCTCACGAGGGAAATTCAACATCCCAGCGTTTGGGATTCGGCGGATGATTTACACGGAGGCTCGCTCCGAGGAACGGACAGTGCCTCCTTGACTTTGCTCGCAAGGACACGGTTATTTTCACCGGCCTCAGTCTGGGCGGACCGATCGACCGGACTAGTGAAGGCCGGGAAGGGTGGGGCGATGACCAGTCGGAGTCCTGCAGGGAGGTCGGACATGTTCGCCCCTCCTGGGCTAAGAACAGCCTGGACACAGCGAGGCCCCCGCCACGGGATCAGCTCGGTTCGAGCCGTTCGGGACTGATACCCCGACGCGAACTCTTCGACCGGCCCAGTGACCTCCTCAAATCTGAGAATTGCTCAATTTTAGGTCCCCATGAGTTGGCTCGCCAGCGCCTGGGCAATTTTTCGGAAGGACCTCCGCGTCGAACTGCGCAACCGGTACGCCGTGAATACC
>PXSX01000017.1 GCA_003022655.1 Bacteroidetes bacterium QH_1_64_81
TAGTGGGGGCCGAGCGAGAGCGAGGTCATGCCCCTGGTGAACTACCGGGCAAGTGCAGAAGGCTTTTTGCGCGAGATCCACGAAGTCGCAGGCCACAGAACGTCCGCCAAACAGACTCTCAACTCCTAATACGTAGCAGTTCGGCGCCATCCGACAGCGCATTCGTAAACGCCTCGGTGAACGCGTCCACCTCTGACCGACGCACCCCCACGGTGAGGGTCGTCACGTCCGTGTACTCACTGCGCTGTACCTTCGTGTCGAACTGCCGGAGCACCCGTTGTGCGGGAGAGGGGTCGTCGTAGGCGAACTGGAGGCGCACCGGCGTCCGAAGCACGCGCTCGGCGGCGGTCGCCGCGTCCAGGGCGGCCGACGCCACGTCCCCGCACGCCCGCGCGCTGATCTGTCGAGAGGGGTGGGCCGGCTGTGCCGCTAGGCTCCCCGTCGTCGTAGCGAAAGTCCTCCCCGTCCCGCCCCAGCCGGTACGCCGCGCAGTGGTGCGTGGCCGTCCGCTCGCGCTCGCGGATGGCGTCGATCCGTGCCTGCACTTCCGTCCGCGTTGAGACCGGCACGCCGACAAGCGGGATCGGCGCTCACGTTCGCAGCGGCGAGATGTGGCTGGGAACTTCGTGCGTGCAACTGATCGCCCAGCCAGAAACCCTTACAGAACGGTCCAGTCCGTACACTGCACTGAGGTAGGTCCAGTGACGCTTCGGTTCCTTAAGCGCAACGATGTTGCCACGCTGAGGGACAGGAGACACATTGCCCGCACGGAATCGTTTCAGAGATCCTTTTACTCATTTCCCGCCGTGCACGCACAATGACGCGGTTGACTGCGCTTCTTTTTACGGTTGCCCTTTTGCTCACTGGATGCGGGTCATCGGGGGAGGAGGACGGTCCCCAGCGGCGACGGGGCGGCTCCGACAACTCGACCCCATCGGTGGAGGCGGTGCAGGCCCGCGACGGCACGCTTCCTCTGGAGGAGCGGATGAGCGGCACGGTACGGGCGCGCAACCAGGTGGCCATCTACCCGGAGCTGAGCGAGCCGGTCGTCGCCGTGGAGGCCCAGACGGGCGACTACGTAGAGGCGGGGGATGCGCTCGTCCGTCTTCGGCGCGAAACCTACGAGCAACAGGTTCGGCAGGCCGAGGCCTCCGTCCGCACCGCCGAGGCCGAGGCCAACGGGGCGAAGGCTCGCCTCCGTGAGCTCGAAGCGCAACTGAAACGGACCGAACGCCTCGCTGAGCAGGACTTCGAGAGCGAGCAGCAGCTCGAATCGCTCCGGGCGCAGGTGGAGCAGGCCAAGGCGAGCTACGAACAGGCGCAGGCGCAAGTAGAGCGGGCCGAAGCGACCCTTGAAGAACGTGAGACAGCGCTCCAGCAGACCGTCGTACGCGCCCCCATCAGTGGCTACGTGGGGCAGCGCAACGTGGAGGTGGGGCAGCGCGTCGATCCCAGCACCCGCCTGTACGTGATGGGCGATCTCGATGCGGTGACGGTGCGCGTGGAGGTGACCGACCGGATGTTCGGGCGCATTCAGCCTGGGCAGACGGCTCGCATTCACGTGCCGCAGAAAGACACGGTGCTCGCGGCCTCAGTCACCCGCATGTCCCCCTTCCTCAGCGACGAGTCGTACAGCGCCGAGGCCGAGATTGAGGTGCCCAATGAGGACCGCATCCTCAATCCCGGCATGTTTGTGGAGGTGGACGTGGCCTACGGCGAGAGCCAGCGGGCGACGATCGTCCCCCTCAGCGCCCTCTATGAAGACCCGGCCACCGACACGCGGGGCGTGTTTGTCGCCCCCACGCTGGGGACAGAGATTCCGGTCGACGTGCCCGACTCGTTCGACGAGGACGATCCCCCTCCGCTCACCCCTCCGACCCCGACGACGTTCCGCGAGGTGGAGATCTTGGCGGAGGGCCGGCAGACCGCCGGCGTCCGGGGCATCAAGCCGGGCGACTGGGTCGTCACCGTGGGCCAGAACCTGCTGGCCAACGACACCGGCGAGCGGGTCGACGCTCGCGTGCGTCCCCTCCCCTGGTCCCGCCTCCTGAGCCTGCAGCGCCTACAGGACACCGACCTTCTGAACCGTGTGCTTGAACGACAGCAGCGCCTCGCCAAGCAGCGCTTCGGGGACGACTCCGCGCCGGACGATACGTCCCAGTCCTCTACGACTCAGGAGGAGACCTCCCCGGACAGCACTGCGTCTTCGATGGCCGTGAACCAGCGTCCGTAGCCCCTCGCTCGTCGTTTCCCCATTGCTTGACCGCCCCTGCCCATGTCGCTCTACGATCTTTCTATCCGGCGCCCGGTCGCGACGGCGATGACGTTTCTGGCCGTCATCGTGGTCGGCAGCGTCAGCTTTTACTACCTGCCGGTGGACCTGCTGCCGGAGATTGAGTATCCGCGCGTGACGGTCTACACCAACTACCCGAACGTGGGGCCGGAGGAGGTGGAAAGCATCATCACCGACCCGGTGGCGAACGCGGTCTCCAGCGTGCCCAACGTGGAGCGGATCACCTCCAGCTCCGAGGAAGGATCGAGCCGGGTCAACCTCGAATTCGCGCAGGGCACCGACCTCAACGCAGCGGCCAACGACGTGCGCGCCGCCCTCGACCGCATCCGCGACAACCTGCCGGTCGAGGCCGAGCCGCCCGGCATCTGGAAGTTTGACCCCAACAGTCAGGAGATCGTCACCATCGCGGTGGAGTCGAGCCGCGACATGGAGTCGCTCACGCGGTTGCTGGAGCGAAACCTGGGGAAGCAATTTGAGCAAATTCCCGGTGTGGGGACCCTCAACATCCAGGGCGGCATCTACCGGCAGATCCGCGTCAACATTAATCGGGACCGGCTGAAGGCCTACGACCTGTCGGCTGCGCAGGTGCAGCAGACCATCGCGCAGTCAAACGTGGCGTTGCCGGGAGGCAACGTGAAGGAGGGCCTGAACGACCTGTACGTCCGCACGCAGGGGGAGTACGAGTCGCTCGATGAAATTCGCCGCACCGTCGTGACGACGGCGGAGCAGACCCCGATCCGCGTGCAGGACGTGGCCGAGGTCGTAGACGGCTACGAGGACCTCAGCCGCATCGCGGAGCTGAATGGAATCCCGGTCGTCCGCCTCGAAATTCAGAAGCAGAGCGGGGCCAATACGGTCACCGTTGCGGACAACATCCGCACCAAGGTCGAGCGCATCAACGAGACGCGCTCGGACGTGAAGCTCACGGTCGTGAGCGACCAGAGCGAGTTCATTCGGAAGTCGATCAACAACGTTCAGAACGCGGCCATCTGGGGCTCGCTCCTGGCCATCCTGGTGCTGTACCTCTTTCTCCGCAACGGGTCGACGACGTTCATCATCGCGCTGTCGATCCCCATCTCGATCATCGCCACGTTTGCCCTCCTCTTCTTCAACGGCCTGACGCTGAACCAGATGACGTTCGGCGGGCTGGCGCTGGGGGTGGGCCTCATTGTCGACAATGCGATCGTGGTCTTAGAGAACATTATCCGACAACGGGAGGAGAATGGGCGATCGCTCGAGAAGGCCGCCTCGATCGGCACGCGCGAGGTGGCGGGCGCCATCGTCGCCTCTACGCTTACCACGTCGGTCATCTTCCTCCCCCTCGTCTTCGCCCGCACCACGACGGCGACCCTCTTCCAATCGCTGGCGCTAGTCGTGGTCTTTGCGCTGGTGTGCTCGCTGCTGGTGGCCCTCACGCTGGTGCCCATGATGGCGAGCCGCTTCCTGACGATCGACGCCGGGGAGCAGACGATTGACCGGGACGCGTCGAAGTCGTGGTTCCAGCGCGCCTTTGCCCGGCTGGAGAACCGCTACTCGCGACTCATCGAAACGCTGCTCGGCCGCCGCTGGTGGGTCTTCGGCGCGACGGTGGTCCTGCTCGCCGGAGCCATCGCAATGTGGCCGTTGATATCGGTCGAACTGGCCCCTCAGACCGATGCCAGCGAAATTGACATCGACCTGGAGATGGCCCAGGGGACCAACATCGCCGTCGTCATGGAGTATCTCGACGAGCTGGAGCAGAACGTGAAGCCCCTCCTTCCCGAGGAGGACATGGAAAACTTCGCCAAGCAGGTGCAGCCCTGGGGGGCGGAGGTCGAGATTCGCCTGAAGTCGGCCAGTGAGCGCTCCCTCAACACCTTTGCGCTGGCCGACCGCATCCGATCCGAAGTTCTTGGGTCTGTCCCGGGGGCCGACATCCGGGTGAGCGCCCAATCGGGGCTTTGGATCCTGCGGCGCGTCTTCAGCACCGGCGGAGGCAATCAAGCCCTGCAGGTGGAGCTTCGCGGGTACGACCTCGAGCGGGCCCGCTCGATTGCCGAGCAGATTCGGGCCCGCCTTGAACGGGTCGAGGGCGTGGCCACGGCCCGGACCGGGCGGCGGGAAGGGCGGCCGGAGCAGAACATTCGGTTCCTCCGGGACAAGATTTCCTCGTTGGGGCTGTCGACCCAGGAGGTGGCCGCGGCCGTCCAGACGAACGTGGGGGGGAGTCGCGCGGCCTCCTACCGCTCGGGCGGCGAGCAATTTCCGATCACTGTCCGCCTGCGCCCCGAGGATCGGCTGTCGGTGGAGGACCTGGACAACGTGTCGGTCCAGACCCCCAACGGCGAATCGGTCCCCCTCTCCACCCTCGTCGACACCGATCGCGGCCGGGGCCCCACCGAGATCCAGCGCATCAACGGCCAGCGGGTGACCTACATTTCGGCCACCCTCAGCAGCGACGCGGTGCTCGGCGAGGTGGTGGAGCGCGCTCGCAGCGAACTGGCCGACCTCAATCTGCCTGAAGGCTTCTCCGTCACGTTCGGCGGGGAGTATCGAGAGCAGCAGAAGGCGCAGACCGACTTTCTGATCGCCATCCTCATGGCGCTGGTGCTCATTTACATGGTCATGGCGGGCCAGTTTGAGCGCTTCCTCGACCCGCTCGTGGTCATGTTCAGCGTGCCGCTTGTGCTCATTGGCGTCCTCCCCACGCTCGTGCTTACCGGCACCACCGTCAATATCCAGAGCGTGATGGGGCTGGTGATGCTGATCGGGATTGTGGTGAACAACGCCATCGTGCTCGTCGACTACATCAACCTCATGCGGCGCGAGCACGGGATGGATCTCTTGCCAGCAGTGGCGGAGGCCGGTCGCCTGCGCCTGCGTCCAATTCTCATGACGACCCTCACCACCGTGCTCGGGCTCGTCCCCCTCGCTCTGGGCATCGGGGCCGGGGCCGAGATTCAGGCCGCCCTCGCCCGCGTCGTCATCGGCGGGCTCCTGGCCTCGACCCTCGTCACACTCGTGCTCATCCCGGCCGCCTACGTGAGCCTCGAACTCGCGGCCCGCTCCGTGCAGGCGACGCTGCCGGACTGGTCGTGGCTGCCCGACTCTACCCCCCTGCAGCCCCGACGGACCTGAGTGCCGGTGTCAGGGACGGTACGGAGACTCGGGTAGTCGTCTCAATCGTGTAGAACGAAGCCCCGTGTCGACCGGCACGAACGATCTTGCGGATGTCCCTTTCTATCCAGGGCCGGTTCAGGATTGACCACTGTCGTGCTCGCTCCTGGGTTGGCCGCGCGTCTACACCGTTTCCCCATCCATGACGATCCTGTTTCCGCATGCGCCTCATTCCTTCCGTCCCTCGCGCTCCCTTCGTCCACGTCCTCGCGTGCAGTCTTCTCATCGCCGGGTCTCTGACAGGATGTGCCCAGGATCAAGACAGTTCGGAGGCCCAGTCGCCCGAGATTCAAGACTCGGAGGTACAAACCCCTCCGTCCTCCTCCGCTCCTACGGTCGCGGACTCAAGTGTGGACGCAGACGTTCCCTACGTGGCCACGCCGCAGGAGACCGTGGAGGCAATGCTTGAGCTCGCCGACGTGTCGTCGAACGACACCGTGTACGACCTCGGGAGCGGCGATGGGCGCATCCCCATCGAGGCCGCGAATCGATACGACGCTCGGGGCGTGGGCATCGAAATCAAGCCGAGCCTTGTGGACCGGGCCCGGAAGAACGCCAAGCTCTCGGGCGTGAGCAACAAAGTCGAGTTCCGCCGGCAGGACATCTTCGAGGCCGACTTCCGCGAGGCCACGGTCGTTACCCTCTATCTTTTTCCGGAGGTCAACCTGAAACTGCGCCCGATGCTCTTCGAACAGCTGGAGCCGGGGGACCGCGTTGTCTCCCACAGCTTCGACATGAACGGCTGGGAGCCCGACTCCACGAGGCAAGTCAACGGGGACGTGCTTTATCTCTGGAGGATTCCGGAAGAGGCCCCGGACTTCATCGAGACGGAATAGCGACCCGTTCCGCCGCCAACGACAAAAACCCCGCTCGTGCCCCGAAGGCGATCGGGGCGGAGCGGGGTTCTGTGGCAAAAACCAGTCTGTGGAGCCACTGGGATTCGAACCCAGGACCTCTGGAGTGCGATTCCAGCGCTCTACCAGCTGAGCTATGGCCCCAGTCGGAAAAATCTACAGCGGACGGGCCGCTGTGTCCCAATATTTAACCACTCGAAGCAACGTCCCTGTCTGATGGTCTGTTCCTGTGAGTCGGGCCGCCGGGGCAATCTATTCGGACGGCCGTCGTGAGAACCCTGCGAAGGACCGATCCGTGACGCACGTGTAAGAAGCTCGCCGAGGTAGGCACGCCCCCCTGTTCCCCCTCATAGAAGGCCCCTGCGTGCTATCTCGACGCCGTTCCTCCGACGCAATGAGCCACAAGAATCTCCCCACCAAAACCTGTCCCGTCTGTAACCGCGAGTTCGAGTGGCGAAAGAAATGGGAAGATGACTGGGAGAACGTGAAGTACTGTAGCCAGCGGTGCCGCCGCAACAAGGACCGCGACCACATCCCCTGGGCGAAGGAGGAATGACGGATGGACGGGTGGATGGTTGGAGGTGTGGATGTCCCCTCTGTGAATATTGCCTCCTTCCATCGCGTTCCCCCCGTCCCTATCCCTCAACGTTCCACCTTCAACCTTCCAGCCTTTCAGAGTCTGTTTGGTGGATTGATGTGCAGCCGAGACACAGTGGTCGAAGCCGCAAAAAGGTGCCCAAACGAGCCCTGTAGTGGGGGCCGAGCGAGAGCGACCTTCCAACCTTTTGACCTTCCCACCTTCAACCTTCCCACACAGTGCCGTCAACCGCCCTCGTCTGGATTCGCAACGACCTCCGCGTGCGCGACCACGCCCCGCTTCGCTACGCAGCCGACCGCTTCGACCAGGTGGTGCCCGTCTACTGCTTCGACCCGCGCCACGTCGGCACCACCATGTTCGACCTGCCGAAGATGAGCGCCATCCGGGCCCGCTTCCTGCGTGAGAGCGTGGAGGACCTGCGCGCGTCTCTTCGCGACTTGGGAAGCGACCTTGTGGTGCGCCGGGGCCGCCCCGAAACCGTGCTGCCCAAGCTGGTGCGCACGGCTGAGGCCGAGGAGGTGGTGATGTTCCAGGAGATCGGGACGGAGGAGCGCCAAGTCGAGGACGCCGTGAAGGACGCACTGAAAGGGACCGACGCCACGCCCGGCTTCTTCTGGGGCAAGACGCTCTACCACATCGACGACATCCCGTTCGAGGGGCCCGACGACGTTCCGGATGTCTACACGAA
>PXSX01000018.1 GCA_003022655.1 Bacteroidetes bacterium QH_1_64_81
CGTCGACCCGGCAAAGTCGATGAAGCCGAGCGACTCCATGAAGCCGGAGCCGTTGAAGAGGCCGCCCCAGAACCAGGCCCCGGAGATCGGATAGATGAGCCCCGTCATTAGGACCGAAAAGATGAGGTAGCCGCTAAACCGAGTTCGTTCGGCGACGGCTCCAGACACGATCGTCGCTGCCGTGGCCGCGAAGACCGCCTGAAAGAAGTAAAACGCGTAGACCCAGCTCTGCGGCTGATCCCCCGTGCCCATGAGGAAGAAGCCATCGGTGCCGACGAGGCCGCCCCAGGACGTGCCGAACATCAGCCCGAAGCCGACCGCGAAGAACACCAGCGCCCCGGCCGAGGCGTCCATCACATTCTTCATGATGATGTTCACCGCGTTTTTGGCCCGCGAGAAGCCGGACTCCAGCAGCGCAAAGCCCGCCTGCATGAAGAAGACTAACGCGGCCGCAATGATCGTCCAGACGTAGTTCAGATTCGTCTGCGCTTGCTCGGCCGACTGCATCGCCTCGGCGACGTTCGACGGATCCGAGGCGGCCAGGGCGTCTGCCCCGAAGGGAGCGAGGAGTAATCCAACGACTAAAAGGAGCAACGTAGGTGTGCGCATTCCGTTTGTCGTGATTTTTTGTGGTGAGATCACTTATTACGCCACTTACTTTAGTGATCCTCTCTTACAACCACAAAAACTCTATCACGATAGAAGCGCTACCAAAATTAATGAAACCGCTTCCGGATCCTATTTTCACGGAATTGCCACATTACTCCCTTTCCCATCCGGTGTCGTGTTCATGCGTAGACGGCAATCGAACGGGGACACCCTTGCTTATCAGAGTGATGTTTCCCGGCGTCGGTCTCCACCTCGACACGAACCACGGCGACTACGCCGCAGGCTCTGAGCGCTGCACGTCATCCTCCGTCTTTGTAGTCACCGGCATCGCGTTGCCTCCTTCCGCCTGTGCGGCGCGGGTGCGCTCCAGCTCCTCGCGGAGATAGTCGGAGGTGTAGGTATCGGCTGCGGCGAGCGCCTCGGGCGTGCCTTCGAACAGTATCTCGCCCCCCTTCCGGCCGCCCTCGGGACCGAGGTCGATGACGTGATCGGCCTGCTTGATGATGTCCATGTTGTGCTCGATGACGATCACTGTGTTGCCCGCATCCACCAGGCCGTGCAGGACGTTGAGAAGGTGGCGGATGTCCTCGAAGTGCATGCCGGTGGTGGGCTCGTCGAGGATGTAAAGCGTATCGCCCGTGCCGGGACGGGAGAGCTCCTTCGACAGCTTCACGCGCTGGGCCTCTCCGCCGCTCA
Source organism: Bacteroidetes bacterium QH_1_64_81 (assembly GCA_003022655.1). The sequence goes on from PXSX01000018.1 coordinate 1,306, forward strand.
GGGTGGTGGACGGCTGGCCGAGCGTGAGGTAGCCGAGGCCCACGGCGTCGAGCGTCTTGAGGGTGCGGAGGAGCCGCGGCTGGTTCTCGAAGAAGTCGAGCGCCTCGGCAACCGTCATCTCCAGCACCTCGGCGATGTTCTTGCCCTTGTACTCTACCTCCAGCGTCTCGGGCCCGTAGCGCTTGCCGTCGCACTCGTCACAGGTCACGTCCACGTCCGGTAGGAAATTCATTTCGAGCGTGACTTTGCCGGTCCCGCCGCACTTGTCGCAGCGGCCCGGGTCCGTGTTGAAGCTGAAGCGGGTCTTGGTGTAGCCGCGGATCTCGGCCTCCGGCAGCTTCGCGAAGAGGTTCCGGAGGGAGTCCATCAGCTTCGTGTAGGTGGCCGCGTTGGAGCG
>PXSX01000019.1 GCA_003022655.1 Bacteroidetes bacterium QH_1_64_81
CCAGACGAAACTGGCGTCGAGCCTTTCTACATTCGACGTAGTGGCCGTCACCGTCGGGGTCGTCATTGGGGCCAGCGTGTTTCGGACGCCGCCGGACGTGGCCGCAAACACCGGGGACGGCGGCACGATGCTCCTTGCCTGGCTGCTGGGCGCAGCGATCTCCGGGGTCGGGGCCCTTTGCTACGCCGAACTGACCACGGCCTATCCCCACGCCGGGGGCGACTACTACTACTTTGAGCGGGCGTTCGGGGGGTGGGTCTCGTTTCTCTTCGCGTGGGCCCGGCTCGTCGTCATTCAGACGGGATCTATCGCCCTTCTGGCCTTCATCTTCGGCGATTACGCCTCCGAGCTCTGGTCCCTCGGCCCGTACTCGTCCTCCATCTATGCCGCCCTGGCCGTCTTCGGGTTGACCGGGCTGAACGTGGCGGGCGTGCGACAGGGCAAGACCGTGCAGCGGGGCCTTACCATTGCCACGATTGTCGGACTGCTCGTGCTCGTGGTCGCCGGGTTCTTTTTCGTTCCGGAATCGGCGACTTCCGTGAACGCCGGGGCCTCCTCGTCGGGAGGCGGCGCTGGGAGTTTCGGGCTGGCGATGGTCTTCGTGCTTCTCACATACGGGGGATGGAACGAAGCAGCCTACCTCTCGGCCGAGGTGCGCGACACCCGTCGCAACATGACGTGCGGACTCCTCGTCAGCCTGGGGCTGATTGCCACGCTGTACCTTCTGGTCAACCTAGCCTATCTGAAGGGCCTGGGGCTGGCCGGCATGAGCACCTCCGATGCCGTGGCGGCCGACCTGATGCGCGCTGCCTTCGGCGACACAGGCGCTCATCTGTTGAGCCTCCTGGTCGTGGCGGCCGCCCTGAGCTCGACCAACGCCACCATCTTTACCGGGGCGCGGACGAGCTTTGCGCTCGGGCGAGACTTTTCCCTGTTCCGCTTCCTGGGGCAGTGGGAGGACGACGCGAAAACGCCCGCCAACGCTCTTCTGGTCCAGGGCGGCATCGCCCTGGCGCTCGTCGGGGTCGGCGCCTGGACGCGTCAGGGATTCGAGTCGATGGTCGACTATACCGCTCCGGTCTTTTGGCTCTTCTTTGGCCTGGCCGGCGCGTCGCTCTTCATTCTTCGGTGGTCGGAGCCGGACGTCCCGCGCCCCTTTCGCGTGCCCCTCTACCCCCTGACCCCGATCCTCTTCTGCGGCGCCTGCGCCTACATGCTCTGGTCCAGCCTCGCCTACACCGGCACTGGGGCCCTGCTAGGCGTCGGGGTGCTTCTCGCGGGGGTCCCTCTGCTTCTCCTGCGACGGGACCGAGACCTCGAATCGAGGTCCTGACGCCGGGCCGTTGTCCCGCTGTCTCCACATTCTTTTCTCACGACACTGCCTGCTGCATGAATTACGTTCGGACGATCTCCGGCCTCCTCCTTGTGCTCGGTCTAATCCTGAGGGCAGGAGGCCCGCTGCCCGGTCACGCCCAGGAGGCGGACACCATCGATTCCTCCATCCAACCGATCCCTGGGCTGGACCTCCCCCCTGAGACCCAGAAATCGGACGTTCCCTACGTGCCGACCCCGGATGGGGTCGTGAACCGCATGCTGCAACTGGCAGACGTCGATTCGAGCGACGTCGTCTACGACCTCGGGAGCGGGGACGGGCGCATTGTGATTCAGGCCGCCAG
>PXSX01000020.1:0-14767 GCA_003022655.1 Bacteroidetes bacterium QH_1_64_81
TCGTGAAAGACAGTACCGGGACGGTCGTAAATCGGGTGACGGGGCCCACGTCTCCGGGCTTTCACCGGATCAACTGGGACCTGACCCACGCCGAGAAGGATGTTGTGGATCTAGGGGCGGAGATTCCAGAGAGCCTCGAAGACGGCGGCTTCCCCGCTACGCCGGGCACCTACACCGCCACCCTCACGAAAGTCCAGAATGGAGAGGTCACTGAACTGTCTGGGCCGGTGACTTTCGAGGTCACGCCGCTTCGCGAGGGTACGTTGGAGGGGGCGCCCGGCGGGGAGATCACGTCGTTCCGGCAGGAGCTTGAGACCTTCCAGCAGGAGCTTACGGCCGCCTCCAACACGCTCGACGAACAGATTGACAAGGTGCATGCGCTCCAGACCGCGCTCGCGCGGGCCGAGGAGGAGGCGCCGGACTTGGTGAAGCGCCTCCGTGACGCACGCTCGCGCCTGCTCGAACTTCGGGAGGAAATGGAGGGCAGCGAGGCCAAAAACCAGATCGGCGAGCGCAATCCACCGAGTCCGAGTTCACGCATGTTTGTGGGCTACCGGGCCCTCGGCACCACAGAGGTCCGAGCCGCCGGCGCCCCGCCGATTGAAAATAGGCAGGACTGACGCCCCCGCCGGCTGCCTCGTCAGAGGAAATTTCCAGAAACGTGACTGTCGCCCCGGCAAATAAAAAACGCCTAAGTGTCTGTTTCACATGTTTTTGGCCCATCAATTCGAATCGACTTGGTTTAAGGGTATAGGGCAACAGTGTAAAGTTGGGCGCTCAGGCTTGAAGACCGTCGAACCTCTCGAATCTGAAGATCCCCGGCCTTGAAAAAATCGGTGTCTCGGAGGTCCCGAAACCGAAACGATCGAAATTCGGCATGCCCGAGCGCTCCGACCGAGGGAAGGAGCGGGAGTTTGGCGAATTTCAGGGGCCCTTGCGGTCATCCTACGTGATGGAGGTTGAGGGGCCTCAGCCGATTTTTTCACAGGGGCCCCTTGCGGGTCATCCCCACAAAGCTTCGGCCCAGGCAGCCAGGCGGGCGGATTGAAAAGCCGAAGGGCAACGGTGCCAGAATGAACTTTACACCATTGGGGTATAGGGAATTACCTGCGATGGGAGTGACGTGTGTATGGTGTTTCTAGAACCTGTTTGGCGGAATGTCTGAGGCCTGCGACTTCGTGGATCTCGTGCAGTCTGGAAACTACTCGGTCGCTTCGCTCCCAGCGCAGAACGGCTTCTTCACTCCCCCGGTAGCTCACCAGGGGCATGACCTCGCGGGGCTCGACCCCCGCTACAGGGCTCGTTTGGGCGCCGTTCGCGCACGTCGACCACTGTGTCTCGACATCGGATCCATCCACCAAACAAATTCCAAGAGGTGAACGCTATGGAGCGTTTCTTGCAATACCCGAACTGGACGATGGACGTTTACCTGGCGTTCACCGTAGTTGCCGTTTGTTTTGGACTGATCGGCTGCGACAGCAATCCACCCGGCGATAACGGCGACAACCAGCCACCAAAGGCGGTGGCCGAGGCCAGCCCGACGGATACGACAACCAACGCTGAGGTGACCTTCGATGCTAGTGGCTCAACGGATCCTGATGATGACGCCGGATCCTTAACCTACGACTGGGAGTTTGGCGACGGAGACAGTGGCGGTGGTGAGACGACCAATCACACGTACGGGTCGGCCGGTGAGTACACCGCCGAACTATCCGTCTCCGACGGTGAAAGATCAGAAACCGATGAGGTGACCGTCTCGATCACAGACGCGGCTCCCGACAGCGTGGCCATCACCTACCGGCCGCTGGATACGGACGGGAATGTGCTCGAAGACGCCCAAGTCACCGACGGTGCGGTCACCGGCACCGGGGAGTTTACCGACTCGGTTGCCTACAGCACGAACTCGCGAGAGGTGACCGCCGAGCGTGACGGCTACGAGAATGGATCCAGCACGTACACTCCCACAAGTTCACAGACCGTCGAGATTACACTGGCCGAGAAGACGGCCGAAGTGACGGTGACGGCCGAGGCGTTAGAGACGGAGGTCGAACTCTCCTCCCAGTTGGAGCTTTCAGCTGATGGTGAGACTAAAGCCTCTGGTGTGGCTCCGTTGACCACCGAGGTGTCCGTGAGCGTGGATGAACTGACGGTGTCGGCCGCCGAGCACGAGCAAGATAGCGAAGTGTATGCCGACACCAGTGCCACCTTTATGCTCGAGGATTCGCCGGTCACAGTCGGCCAGCGGCGTGTGGCCCACTGTATGAACGGTCTGGATAACGACGGCGATGGACTCGTCGGTATCTGGACGGATGAGGACGGCAACGACATCCCCACCGAGGGTGACAGCGGTGATCCTGGGTGTACGTCCGGGTCGGATGACAATGAAAATCATCGGGTGTATACGCGTACAGGTTATGGTGGCGGATTCAATGACACGACGTTTGTTTCAAGTGATCCTGACCACTGGAAAAGCGAAGCCGCCTATGCCGACTTTCCCACACATATTCAGATTACTGTGGGTAACATTTTTTCGAGCGCTGATGTGAAGGTTTCGTCAAACGAAGACGGGGAAAGCTTCGCCGTCCGTTTTGAATGCGGTTCGTCTATAAATATCACTGAAATTGTAGAAGACGATCCGTCAGTCGATGGCTGGCACTCGCCGATGGTACTTGGTATCGAATCCTCATGGTTTGCCGAAAGCACCACCTGTGATTTGATAACGTTGCATAAAGCCTTTATCGACGACGATCCGGGTGACGGCAACGATGATGTGATCTTCGGGTATCCCGAGCGTACCGGTAAGACGGTGTTCTCTTGGGTGTACGAGCCGGACCACCCCGATCTCAACAAGTCCATGGCCAAACCTGAAACGGCTGGACCTGATGGTGTGACGGTGCGATCGACTGGCTATGTGGACACCGGCAGACAGTAACCACAGCCACAGCTGTTTCTCCCGCAGCACCCCAACACTTTCCTAGTAAAGTGTTGGGTTGAGCAACACCACAGCACTTTTCGAGCAAAGTGCTGGGCAAGCACAACACCCCCTCACCACGAGCGATGAGCGTTCGTGGTGAGGGGGATTTTTACCCAGCCCTTGCGCGTACGTGTTCAGCGATTCCGCAGGTTCGTCTGTAGGTTGGAGCAATGGTGGTCCGGCGGAAACTCAGCTGGGGCAATCGCACATCGCGCGGTGCGGGGGCATTCGAGCGGATGGCGAGTGTGCTGGAGACGTGTGCCAAACAAGGGCGTTCAGTCCTGGATTACCTCACGGCAACGATGTCGCTGGGCACGGAGCCGCTCCCCCTTCGCTAAACAGGTGCTCTGTTTCACCGACACGTAGACGAGAATGGCGTTGTGGCCAGGGGCGGATTCGAACCGCCGACACACGGCTTTTCAGGCCGTTGCTCTACCGCCTGAGCTACCTGGCCGGTCAGGCACCGCCGGGTTTTTCGCGGGCAGATGCGAGCCCTATGTGTCGGTCGCGTCCGTGTCTTTCAACGATGAGGCACACGGACCACAGCCTCCGTCACCAGGGGGCGTCTCGATCCTTGGGGGAAGGGTCGCTCGCGTTAGCCGAATCGTCCGAACGGCGCACCCCCCACATCAGTTTCGACCGAAGCGTGTGGAAAAAGTGTTGGCCCGGGAGCTTGACGAGGTTCACGGTGTGGGGGGCCCGTTCGACGCTGAACTCGAGGTCGTGCTCTTCAAACATGGTGCTCCGCCCATCCGCCGCAAACACGTACGGTTGGTCGTTCTGCGAAACCCGGCAGGTGATGGTGGCCTCGGCGGGCAAAACGATGGGCCGGACGGTGAGGGTGTGAGGGGCGATCGGAGTGAGAACGACGGCCTCCACGCCGGGTGCAATGATGGGACCTCCGGTCGAGAGCGAATAGGCGGTCGATCCGGTCGGCGTGCCGATAATCAGGCCGTCGGCCCAGTAGGTGTTGAGAGGGGTGCCGTTCACGATCACCTCAATTTCGATGAGGCCTGCCGCCCCGCTGCGGTCGAGCACGAACTCGTTCAGGGCCCACTTGGTGTCGAAGGCCGGGTGGGAGTCCAACTGGGCCTGAAGGACCAGGCGTTCCTCGACGCGGTAGTTGCCCGCCTCCAGCGCGTCGAGCGCGTCGTGGATCTGCTCGATCTCGATGTCGGCCAGAAAGCCAAGGCGCCCAATGTTTACCCCCAGGAGGGGCGTGTCATTGGGGCCCGTCAGGTGGGCACTGCGCAACAGCGTCCCGTCTCCGCCGAAGGACAACACCAAGTCGCCCGCCTCGGCGATATTGGAAACGGCGTGATCATCGCAGACTGCAGGGGCGAACAGGTCGCGCTCAACGAGGCCGTCCGCGATCGGCTCATGGATCCAGAACTCGCGGTCCTCGTCGAGCAGTCGCTGAACCAGCGAGGCGAGGGGATCCCACAGATTTTCTTTGGTTGGATTGCCGGTGATGCCATAGATCATGGGCGGTCAGACAGGTCAATGGGAGAGGGATATACCAATCTGTGGAGACGTTCCTGAAGCCTGCGCCGACGAGCATAGTACAGCGTCAACCGTCATTCTACGGAGGGAGGACGCGGAGATGGGAGGATGCGGAGACCGTGCCACGCCGAGCACGTCCCCGCGTCTTCCGATCCCCGCGTCTCATACGCTCTTCGCCCTTTGCCCTTCCCCCCCCCCCCGACGCACGAGGACGCCCACACGCAAGCACGCAGACACGCCTATGCGTGACTACGGGCGAACAAGGTACACGGAGCACGGGGCGAAGACCGCCACCTGGTGGCTCACCGTTCCGACCTGCGCCTCGGAATCGTCGCGCTCGACTTTGTGGGAGCGCATCACGATCAGATCGGTGTCCTCCTCGTCGGCCACCTCGGTCACCTTCGGCCCCCGCTCGCCGTACACGATGGTGGACTGGACCTCAAAGCCGTTGGCCCCCATCTCGGCGGCCCAGGCTTCCATTTTTGCTTCGGCGTCCTCCCGAAGCTCTTCGTAGAACTCATCCATCTCGCCGGGCTCTTCGTCCTGGAGCGTTTCGATGACGTGGAGCAACTGGATTCGCGTCTGGTCCGTGGCGCCCAGTTCCTGGGCCGTGTCCAGGACGTATTCGTTCGTGCTGGAAAGATCGACCGGGACCAAGATGGAGTCGTACATGAGAACGGTTCGCAATTCGAAAGGCTCTAGATCGAGGAATCTGCTGGTTCGGCAGCCCGCTGATTGTGCACAGGAGCGTGGATCTCACACTCCTATTGTATCATTTAAACTCCGAAGTGGAAAGCCACGGCACGAGTCCCGCCAACTGCGAGCATGACCCAGCCCGACCTTCAGGAGCTACGCCGGTCCCTTGCCGGGCGCCTGCAGGAGAAGGCCGAGTTGGAGCAGCAGGTCCGGGCCCTGCAGTCGCAATACGAAGAGAAGGTGGCCCCTCTCCAGGAGGAAGTGCTTCGGCTGCAGATGAAGCGCCTCAAGGAGGCGGCCCAGGCCCGCATGCGAAGCGCCCGCCTCCGGAATGCCTACCACGACGCGCAGGACGCCTACGAGGAGTTTCAGGAGCAACGGGCCGCCGCCCCCTCCTCCGCTGGGGCGTCCGAGGAAGATCTGAAGGCGACCTACCGGCGGGCCACGAAGCTGTGTCACCCCGATGCGGTGGCCGACCCGTACCACGAGGAGGCGGCGGCCACGTTTCAGGCCCTCGAGTCGGCCTACGACGCCGACCAGACCGAAGCCGTCCGGGCCATCGCCGAGGACCTGGACACGTGGGGATTCCCCCGGCCGCCCTCGGCCCCAGCGGATCGATCGGACGTCCACGCGGAGGCTTCTCTGCGTCGAGCCGTGTCGGATCTGGAGGCCTCCATCGAGCAGCTTCGGGCGTCCGAGGCGTACCGGACAGCGACGGAATCCACCGGTGCGGATGCTGAGTCGGTCGTTGGGGCGCGGAAGCAGGCGCTCCTGCAAAAGCTGCGCGAGCTCAAGCGCCGACAGCGCGCCCGGTTCTGAATCCCAGCCGAGACGACTCGGATCGCCCCATTTCTCGATGCCTCAGGCCATTGTGATTTGGGGCGTGGACGGCTACATTGTATCGATGCATGAAGCCGGGGTAGGCGGAGAGTTGCAAGTCGAAAGGTGCTGGGTATTGAGTCGGAGAAGATGTGCAGCGTGAAGACAGGATGCATGAGAGCGACGTGTCGTCATCCACGAGTCACGCATCACGGTTCACGAATCATTCCGGTACCGGCCGTCTGCGGAGGGAAGCCCTTGCATTTAAAGAGTCAGTGTTGATCCCATACAGATCTCTATGGCGCAGTCTAGCACCCAGCAACGCGGCCGCACGCCCCTCATGCGGCAGTACTACAAGATCAAGGAGCGCCATCCGAAGGCGATCCTGCTGTTTCGTATGGGCGACTTTTACGAGTCGTTCGACGACGATGCCGAGACGGTGAGCCGCCTCCTGGGCATCACGCTTACGGAGCGCAACAACGGTGACGCCGACGACGTGCCGATGGCGGGCTTTCCCCACCACGCCCTCGACAGCCACCTGCCCAAGCTCATCCGCTCGGGCCTGCGGGTGGCCATCTGCGAGCAGACGGAGGACGCCGACAATTCGAGCGGCAAGGTGGTGGACCGCGACGTGGTGGAGGTCGTCACGCCGGGGGTGTCCTTTCATGATCAATTACTCAACCCGAAACAGTCCAACTTCTTGGCGGCCCTCCACTTCGGTACGGGTCGGGACAAAGACCGAATCGGGTTTTCCTTTATCGACGCCACGACCGGCGAGTTCAGCGTCACGGAGGCGGGAATCGATCAGATTCAGGACCTCATCCAGACGGTCGCGCCCTCAGAGGTCATTGTCGACAAGCGACGCACGGACCGCCTGCAGCAGCACCTCCGCGAGATTCCCTTCACCGTCACCGAGCAGGAGGACTGGGTGTTCAAGTACGACTTCGCCTACCAGACGCTGCTGGAGCACTTCGAGACGCACTCGCTGAAGGGGTTTGGCGTGGACGAGATGGACCTAGGCGTGGTGGCTGCCGGCGCGGCGCTCTACTACCTGGGCGAGACGCAGAAGGGGAAGGTGCCGCACGTCCGCAAGATCAAGCGCTACTCGAAGGAGGAGCACATCGCCCTCGACCCCGAGACGAAGCGCAACCTGGAGCTCGTCCAGTCGATCCAGGACGACGGCCACGAGGGCACGCTCGTCGACATCCTCGACGACACGGAGACGCCGATGGGCGGACGCCGGCCCCTGCGAGAAGTCAACCGGATTCAGAACCGGCTCAACGCGGTGGAGGCGTTCGTGGAGGACCGCGATCTCCGCCAGAACCTGCGAGAGAAATTGGGACAGATGGGCGACCTGGAGCGCCTGGCCGGAAAGGTGGCGACGGGCCGCGCGGCCCCTGGCGACCTCATCGACATTAAGCACACCCTGCGCCACTTGCCGGCCGTCCTGGACCTGCTGTCAGACGCAGCCCCGGACGCCCTCGATGCCATCGAGGAGCGCCTGCGCGCGTGTCCCGACATCGTGGACCGAATTCAAAGCGCCCTCGTCGACGATCCGCCCGCCAAGATCAGCGAGGGCGGCCTCATCCGCGACGGCTACTCCGAGGAGCTCGACGAGCTGCGCACCATCGCGCAGGAGGGGAAGGACTGGGTGGCTAACCTCGAAAAAGAAGAGAGCGAGCGGACCGACATTCCCTCCCTCAAGGTCGGCTTCAACAAGGTCTTCGGGTATTACATCGAGGTGACCGACACCCACGCCGAGAAGGTGCCCGACGACTACATCCGCAAGCAGACGCTGGTGGACTCGGAGCGCTACGTGACGCCGGAGCTGAAGGAGATGGAGGAAAAGATCCTCACGGCGGAGGAAAAAATCGAGACGCTCGAGCAGGAGCTCTACAACGAGCTCCGCGACACCATCGCGCAGCAGACCGGCGTCCTCCAGGAAAATGCCGAGCTTCTGGCACATCTCGACTGCTTTGCCGGGCTGGCCGCGGTGGCCGAGCGCCACGACTACGTGCGTCCCTCGGTGAACGACGGCCTCACCATCGACATCGAGGAGGGCCGCCATCCGGTGGTGGAGCAGACCCTCCCGCCGGGCGATCCATTCATCCCGAACGACGTGTGCCTCGACCCGGACGATGAGCAGGTCCTCATCATTACCGGCCCCAACATGGCGGGCAAGAGCGTCGCCCTCCGACAGGTGGGCCTCATCGTTCTGCTCGCGCAGGTTGGCTCCTTCGTCCCGGCCGACGCGGCCCAGATCGGCGTGGTCGATCGCATCTTCACCCGGGTGGGGGCGTCGGACAACCTCGCGGCGGGGGAGAGCACGTTTCTCGTGGAGATGAACGAGGCGGCCAACATCCTCAACAACGCCACGGCCCGCTCCCTCATTCTGTTCGACGAGGTGGGGCGTGGCACCTCCACGTTCGACGGCCTGTCCATCGCGTGGGCCATTGTGGAATACCTCCACGAGCGGCCCGAGGTGGCGGCGCGCACCCTCTTCGCCACCCACTACCACGAGCTCAACGCCATGGCCGACCGCCTGGAGCGGGTGCACAACTACCGCATTCAGGTCAGCGAGCACGAGGGGGAGATCGTCTTCCTGCGCAAGCTCATCCCCGGCGGTGCCGACCACTCCTACGGCATCGAAGTGGCCAAGATGGCGGGCCTGCCGGACGCGGTGATTGCCCGGGCCCACGAGGTCCTTCAGAACCTGGAGAGCCAGCACCTGGAAGTAGGCGGGGACGGGAAGATGGACGAGGCGTCCGATCCGCCGTCGGGCGACGGCATGCGCGCCAAGAAGGGCGACGCCGAGGCGGTGCCGGACCTGGAAGACAGTCAGGTCAATCAAATGCACCTCTTCGGTCAGCCGGACCCGGTGGCGGAAGAAATTAAAGAGATGCTCGGCGAGATCGACCCAAACCGCATTACACCCGTGGAGGCGCTCATGAAGCTGTCCGAGATGAAGGACAAGCTGGACGGTTGAGCGTGGAAGAATGGGGGAAGAGGAGAGTGGGAGCTCTATGCTTTCGCCCACTCAGTCCTCGTCCTCATTCGTGGCATTCTCGTACGTCCGGGGCATCAGAGGAGAAGACGCGCTCTTTCAACGTCCGGGCCGCGCGCAGGCGTTCCTGCGGGGACAGGCTCAGGTGCTGATGGACATCCCATTCTGTCGCCGCCCCGAAGTCGTGCGACTTATGCACGGTCCGTTCCATCGCACGGTCCTCTCGTGAGGACATGGCTCTTCACTTGTCACTTGAGGAGTGCGTGAGAGTGCGAATCGCGGTCAAATAAACCACTGAAGGAGTAGTGGGGGGGTTCTCGATTTGAAGGGAAAATGGTTCCCGAAGAACGGCTCATCGCCGCACCTGAGCGGGAGCGGCAAAAAGTCGAAGTGCTTCACGACGGCCCGCAACAGACGGGACCTGTATGGGTTCATGTCTGCACCCGTTCATCGAAGCTTGCCGTTGCATTCGCTCCCACGGCGCCATGAGTACCTACCATGAGATTTTGGGCGTAGGTCCGGAGGCGTCGCAGGAGGAAATTAAGAATGCCTTCCGCCGCCGCGCGCTGGAATGTCACCCGGATCAGGCCGAGGAGGGCAAGAAAGAGGAGGCCCAGCAAGAGTTTCGGCGGGTGCGCGAGGCCTTCGAGATCCTGAGCGACGGCGAGAACGGAGGCTGGTCCTCCGGAATGTCCGACGACTCCGATGCGGAGGACTCCCCGAAACGTTCCCGCGGGGCCCGCCGGTCCTACAAAGAGAAGTGGCGGAACGCCAAGAAGGTACGGGTAAGCAAGGACATTGTCGACCGGGTGCAAGGCTTGTCGGGGGAGTACCGGCGCCTCCGTCGGAGAAACAAGATTACCGTCCCCGTCTGCGCACTGGTCGTGGCGTCGGTGTACATCGTCGACCCATTGACCCTCAACGGAAGCGGCCTCTTCCTCGTCGATGTGCTGCTGAGCGGACTGGTCGGGGGGGCTTACGGACTCGCGATCGGGAGCGTCTGGGCCTATGTCGAGATCTTCCTGAACGACCTCCGGCAGTAGCAGGCACTCGGCGTGCGTCGCCTCCTTCCCGAAGTTCGTTCCCCACCCTTTGGTATCCCGATGGGTCCACATGGTAGCGTCCGGGCCGCTGCGCTGTTGCTCCTCGTCTGGGGCCTGGGGGGCTGCTCCCGTGCGCCAGCGCAAGACTCAGGAGGCGCGTTACCGCCCGAGCAGGCGGCCTACGACGTGTTTCACTACGACCTGGAGGTCGCGGTCGACCCCGTCCGGAAGCGGATTGAGGGGCAGGTAACCGTCCACGCGGTGGTTGAGGAGCGGCTTGAGAACCTAGTCCTCAATCTCGATCGGCGGCTCTCCGTGTCGAAGGCGAGGACCCTGGGACGTCCGAAGGCGCCCCATCCCGTAGAGCGTCGCAACGGCGAGAACGAGGTCTGGATTGCCCTGCCGAAGGCCCGTGAGCGCGGAGACACCGTGCGCGTGTCGGTGTCGTACGAAGGGACGCCCCGAACGGCCCCGCAGGCCCCGTGGGACGGCGGGTTTTCGTGGGACACCACCCCGAGCGGGGATCCCTGGATCGCCACCTCGTGCCAGACGGAGGGGGCCGACCTGTGGTGGCCCGTGAAGGATCATCCCTCCGACGAGCCGGACTCGATGGACCTGGCGTTCACGGTGCCCGATTCCCTGACGGCAGCCTCCAACGGTCGGTTGCGCGGCGTGGAGCGGGCCTCGGACAGCACGCGCACCTTCCACTGGCACGTATCGGTGCCCCTCAACACGTACAATGTTGCGCTCAACGCCGCCCCGTACGTGCGCCTGGATACCACCTACGCCAGCACGAGCGGGGCCTCCGTGCCCGTGTCGGCGTACGTCCTCCCGTCGGATTCGGCCCGGGCCGCCCGTGCCCTCCCGGACTTCCTGGACCAGGTTCGCTTCCTGGAGAAGACGCTCAGTCCGTATCCGCCCCGGGCCGACAAGTACGGCATCGCCCAGACGCCCTTCTTGGGTATGGAGCACCAGTCCCTTATCGCGTACGGCCACGACTTCATGACCGGCGGCCTAGGCTACGACGCACCGTTCGACGCGCTGCACTTTCACGAGCTGGCCCACGAGTGGTACGGCAACCTCGTAACGGTGCAGGACTGGAAAGACTTCTGGCTCCACGAGGGGCCCGCCACGTACCTGGAGGCCCTCTACGCCGAGCACCTCCAAGGCGACAGCGCCTACCACGCCCGCACCGACTATTTTCGGGGCCAGATGACCGGCGGGTCGCCGATCGCCCGTCGCGAGCCCACCACCGCCGAGGCCATCTACAACCGCGACGTGTACTACCGCGGGGCCCTTACGCTCCACACGCTGCGGTACGTTGTGGGGCAGGAGGCCCTCCGCACCCTTCTGCGGCGGTTCGTCTATCCGGAGGGCACCGCGTCGGCGCCAACCGCGCCCTATCGCCACGTCACGACCGATGACTTTGTTCGGCTTGCAGAGGAGGTGTCGGGGCGCTCGCTGGATGCCTTCTTCCAGGTGTACCTCTATCGCGCCGACCTACCGACCCTCAAGACGCAGTGGAAGAACGAGACCCTACGTCTGGAGTGGACGACGACGGGCGACGTGACCTTCGAAGTGCCGGTGCCGGTTCGGGTCGAGGGCGAGACTCGCCGCGTCACGATGAGCGACGGCACAGGATCGGTTGCGGTGCCCGAGGGGGCGGAGGTGGCGGTCGATCCGAAGGGATGGATCCTGCGGCGTCAGTGAGTACCCTTCCTCATACCGAATCCGCTTGCGGGATTCAGGTATGGATGTGGGGAGACGTATGGAGGCACAGTGCGTCCACACCTCCATCCAAACTTCCATCCCCGAACGAAGCTTGCAGAATTCGTATCAGAACCAATCCCGCCGGAATGGATGCCAGGACGCCCACCACGGTTCTGAGTTCCAGAAGGATTCCCTCGTCACCACGAGGGCGCTTCCTGCGCCCAGACAGGCTCCGGCCAGGAACGAGGCCAGGAACGAGATGGTGGTGGTGGCAGTCGTGCCGGAGAATTTTCAGGGGACTCATAGCCCGGCGAGTCCCGCGAGGAGGACAGAACGAGGAATCGTTCGTGATGCAGGTTGTGACGCTACTCCACGGAAAAAACGTCCGCCAGATCGACCTCGATCTCCGTCGTCGGGTCCGGGACGACGCCTGACGAATAGGTCGTTGAGTCCATGTCATTCCACGCCGTGCTCCATCAGAAATCGGGCCTTGTCCACGAGGTCCTGAATGCCTTGCGTCGGGGATGAGATCTCAATGGCCAAGAGGGGCGGCTCCGTCATGCGCGTCTCGTCCTGCGTAAAGTCGACCTCCAGGTCGCGGTAGACCGAAAGATCCGGTGTCAGGTCGCGGTCGCCGAGGCGAAGCGTCAGTTCACTGAGCACCTGAAAATGCGGACCGTAACCAGCCAGCTGGCCGATGAGATTCGTCTGGGTCAGGCTGTGCAGTAAGCCGGGCCGAGGCTTTCCTCGCTCGCGCTCGTAGTCGGAGAGCGGTGTTCGGGGTTCCATCGGTAGAAGGGATGGGAGTGTGAGTGATTGTCCACCGTACCCTCAAACCCCCAGACGCCTACACGGGGCGTTGGAATTAGATGTTGATCGGCTGGCCGTAGGCCTCGCGCGTCGCCTCCATCACCGCCTCCGAGAGCGTGGGGTGCGGGTGCATCGACTCCATGATCTCGAGGCCAGTCGTCTCGAGCTTGCGGGAGGCCACCACTTCGGCAATGAGTTCGGTAGCGTCCTGGCCGATGATGTGGCAGCCCAGGAATTCGCCGTACTTGTCGTCGTAGATCGTTTTGACGAAGCCCTCCTGGTGGCCCAGCGCGGCGGCCTTGCCGTTGGCCTTGAAGGGGAATTTGCCCACCTTCACCTCGTAGCCCTCCTCCTTTGCCTCTTCCTCCGTGTAGCCTACGGACGCGATCTGCGGCTGGCAGTACGTACAGGCCGGAATGTCGTGCTCGTCCATCGGCCGGACGTCGTGGCCAGCAATCTTTTCGACGCAGTGGATGCCCTCGTGGCTGGCCTTGTGCGCGAGCCAGGGCGCGCCCGTGACGTCGCCGATGGCGTACACCCCGTCCACATTGGTTCGGTAGTGGTCGTCCACCACGATGTCGTTGTCGTCCGTTTCGACACCCACCTCGTCGAGCCCGAGGTCTTCGACGTTGCCCACGACGCCCACGGCGGAGAGCACCTGGTCGCACTCGATGTGCTCAGTGCCGTCGTCCGTCTCGACCTCCACCTCCAGCGGAGCGCCGTTTTTGTCCACGCCCTGCACGTCGGCGCCCGTCATCAGGTCGATGCCGGTCTCTTCATAGCTCCGTGCCAGTTCCTCCGAGACGTCCGGGTCCTCGTTCGGCACGATGCGATCCATCACCTCGATGATGGTCACGTCCGTGCCCATGTGGTGATAAAAGTACGCAAACTCGACCCCGATGGCGCCCGCGCCCACGATTACCATCGAGTCGGGCTGCTCGGTCTGGAGCATGGCGCCCTCGTAGTCTATCACGTCCTCCCCGTCGATGGGGAGGAAGGGAAGCTCGTTGGGCCGCGCCCCCGTGGCCAAAATGACGTGATCGGCCGTCACGGTCTGCTCCTCCCCCACCTCCTCGCCGTCCATCGTGACGGACGGTTCGATCTCGACGGTGTCCGCGGCCGAGAGGCGGCCGTGCCCCCGCAGAACGTCGATGTCGTTTTTCTTCATCAGGAACTGCACGCCCTGATTCATCTGGTTGGCCGCGCCGCGGCTGCGCTCGATGACCTTCGGGAAGTTCGGCGACACCGACCCGTCGAGCTCCAGGCCGAATTCGTCGAGATGAGTCGCTTCCGACATGACCTCGGCGCTCTTGAGCAGCGCCTTCGTCGGAATACAGCCGACGTTCAGGCAGACCCCGCCCAGCTTGTCTTTCTCGACGATGGCCGTGTTCATGTCGAGCTGCGAGGCGCGGATTGCCGTTTCGTAGCCGCCGGGGCCGCTGCCGACGACGATGCAATCGTAGTCCGTAGCCATGAAGGAGCAAAGGGAAAGTCAGGGAAGAACACAACAGGACTGAACGCCACTTCCAAGATATGCCCCGCCGCTTGTCAACCCCAAACCGCCGGCCCCAGTGGGCCAAAAGGTTTCTGTGAATCCGACCCCGATTGCAGGACGCTCCGCAACGCCGATGCGACACAGGAGAAGCGCGTGCAGCCGCGGTTCTCAGCGACCGGTGAGCCACCTGGACGGATCCACAAATTCGCTCGATGATCGGTTGACGAGCCCAAAAAAGAGGCCCGCACCCCGGGGCTCATTCTCGGTGCCGGACTGGCCCAGCACTTGTCCCGCTTCGATGCGCTGATTTTCGGAGATGGAAAGGCTCGAGAAGTTGCTGTACACGGAGAGATACTCCCCATGCTCAATGACGACGTAGGTGCCGTACCCGGGCACAAAGTCGATCCCGGTCACCACGCCGTCGAAGACGGCGCGGACGGGGCTTCGAGGATTCGTGGCGATCTGAATGCCGGGGTGATAGGTGGAGGTGCCGTGGACCGGATTCACTTGATTCCCAAACTCAGTGGTGACGGCCCCCTCCACCGGCCAGGGAAGCGCTCCTCGATTCTCCTGGAACGAGGCGGAAAGTTCAGCCGACACGGTCGCCGGCTGGCGGGTCGACGTCGCCTCGCTCTCCCCCTGCTCGCTGCGGGCGACCAGCTTTTGGATCCGCCGTTCGAGCTCCTGGGCCTGCCGCTGCTTTTCTTTGATTT
>PXSX01000020.1:14799-21765 GCA_003022655.1 Bacteroidetes bacterium QH_1_64_81
CGCACCTCGCTGGCCGCGGCCTGAATGGCGGTGCGCTGCTGCCGACGATCGGCCGCAAATCGACGGAGATACCGGGCCCGGATGAGCATCTGGTTAATGGAGCGGGAGGCAAGGAGGAGGGCCAGGTCGTGAAGGCGGCCGTACTTGTACATGTGCACGAGACGACGTTCGTATTCGTCCCGGAGCGTCTGGAGTCGCTGCTGGAGGGTAGCCAGCGTGTCGCGGAGCTGTGTCCGCTCTTGCTGGAGCTGATCGAGGCGGGTCTGGTACGTCGAAACGAGCTTTTCTCGGAGGGCGATCTCTCGCTGGAGCGACTTCAGCTCCTCCTGCGTGGCCTCCTGCTCCTTCCGGGTTTTTTGGAGGCGCCCCTTCTCGCGCTGGATCTGTTTCTCGAGTTGCTCCAGTCGCTTCTCGGTCGACTTTCGCTGGGCCTGCGCGTCCTGCCCGTGGGCCGGACGGGACAAGACGAGCGCCGCCAGAAGACCAACTGCCAGGATCCCGGTCCAGGAGAGGAAATCTGCAGCGATGTTGGTGGGAGGCGTTAAAATCCGCATGCGAGAACTGACGGGGGGTGTCGCTTGGGGGAACGGCAGTCGACACGGCCAGGCCGGGGGCTCCGACTACCGAAAGGGCTTGCGCGGCACCTGCGATGGGACGTCGAGGGTGAACGAAGGGTCGGGAGGATTGAGGTCCATCTCCTCATAGGTCACCAGGGCCCGGAGATCGGCCGCCGGGCGCTGAAAATCCAGACGGGCAGGGAGGGTGAGCCCCTCCACGAGCCTGAAGTCCGAAAAGAGCCGTTTTTGCAGGACCGTTCCGGACGCACTCTTCTGCTCGTACCGTACGACGCGCCAGCGCGTCGGATCCACCGTGTAGCGCTCCCGGTCAGTGGGGTCCGAAAGATAGTAGAGCGAGCTGTCGGCCTGCAGGGACCAGGCCGTTTTCGGGGGCGGGGCGACGACCCCGAGCATGTTGTCGAAAAACTGGTCCGAATCCACAGGGGCAGGAAAGATCTGCTGGATATCCTTGAGGGGACCCACGCGAAGCACCGCCTTGCGGGTGTCGTAGAAGAAGACGCTGTCGCGGGTCAGAAGCAGCCGCCCCCCCTCCATCCCAAACAGGCTAAACCGCATGAACAGGGAGTCGGCCCGTCGGTGGCGCACGACGGCGTTGAAGGAGCGGTTCTGATCGGGGGTCTGAACCGTGATGCGCGCCTTCGCGGCGTAGGCGCGGACGGTGTCGCTCCCGCCCTGAATTTGCCCTCGAATTTGGTCCAGCGAATGGTCCGGAAAGCGGTCCGGGAGGCCCGGCGGACCCTCGGTTGTGCGGGCGGAACCGCTGCAGCCGGCGATCAAGAGGGCCGTGCCGAGGATGAGAGCGAAGAGGTGCGACGTAGAAAACGGGGGACGAGACGTCAAGACGAGATCCGCAAACTTTTGAAGAGGACGTCGATGCAGGAGAGGGTTCGTAGAGGGTTTTCAAGAACGTGTGCTTCGACGGAAGGGAATTAAGTTTGGGAGTTTGGAGGTTTGGGAGAAAAATGCTCACACGCCCATACTCCCATACGCACAGGCGCCCACTCCCAGCGGCTCCATCTTCATAGACGTTTGCACGGGTCGGTAAAGCCGGGAGGCTACGAGGATGGACCGTCACTGAGTTTCTTGCGGAGGGAGGCGCGGTCGGCGTCCTGGTCAAGGGCCCTTTGCCAATACTTCCGTGCCGCCCCGTCGTTGCCCAGGGCGTGTTGCACGTCCCCGAGGTGTTCGAAGATCTGGGCCGTGGGTGGACCTGCCTCCAGGGCCTTTTGAAGGTGGCGCCGAGCGGCGTTCAGGTTATCGCGCTGAAAATACACCCATCCGAGTGTATCGAGGGACTGGGGGTCCGACGGCGACTGGTCGAGGGCGCGGCGGGCCATTTTGAGGGCACGATCCAGGCGCTTCTCCTGTAGCGCTAGGCCGTAGGCGTAGCGGCGGAGCACCTCGGGGTGATCTGGGGCCTCAGACAGGGCCGTTTCGAACGCCTCGGTCGCCTCCGAGAAGCGATCGAGATGAGCGTGGGCGAGCCCGAGCCCGGCGCGGAGGGGGGCGGTGTCGACGGGGGACTCAGCGTCCTCGGACAGATCCAGGGCCGTTTGAAAGTGATCCAGGGCCCGGCCGGCGTCGCCGGCGCGCAGGCGGGCGACGGCCGCGGTGCGGGTTAGGGGGGCGTGTCCGGGAAAGAGCAAGAGTCCCTCCTCGGAGACCGACGCCGCCGTCTCGTATTCGGTCGCCTTCAGGTAGGCCGTCCCGGCCCGGGCCCACCGATCTGCGTCGCGCGGATTCTCCCCCAGTGCCCGCTCCAGGAGCTGTCCGGCCTTCCGGTACGCGCCCTCCGCCCGGTGAATTCGGGCGAGCAGGCTCAGGGTGGACACGTGATTGGGCGCCCGGTCGAGCGCCTCTCGTGCCAGGTTCCGTGCCGTGTGCAGACGCGCAGAATCGGGGTCTGGGGAAGAGCCTGCCTCGAACGCCGACTGGGCCCGGCGGACGAGCGCATCGACCGAACGGGTCTCCCGCGTCGCGGGGGGCTCCCCGTCGTCGGGCTGGGAGGCAGCTGCGCGCCCCGTTTTCTTCGCGAGTTGCCGGACCTGCTGCTGGAGGGCCTCGTCGTCGGGGCGCTGCTCGGCCAGCGGTTTCAGAAGTTCAAAGGCCTCTTCCGGGCGGCCGTTCTCCACGTGGTGCTCGCCCAAACGACGGCGGACCGTGCGGTCGTTGGGGCGGCGGTCTACGAGGGCCCGAAGCGTTTCCGTGATGCCCTCCGTATTCCCGGTGCGGCGATAGAGCGCGAGCATCCTGCGATACACCGCCACGGACGGACGATCGACCCGGTTCAGGAGCGACCGGTACGTGTCAAGGGCGGCCTCGGCGCGGCCAAGATCGGACTGAAGAGTGGCCAGGGCCCGGTAGGCCTCCCGGTCGTCCGGAAAGCGATCCAGTAGTGTTTTGTAGGTCCGAAGGGCGTCTCGAGGCTGGTCCGCCTTGCGTTGCAACTCCGCGAGGCGGCGGTGATAGTGGGGGCGCTCGGGGCCGTGCTCACGGGCCTGCCGGGCGTAGAAGAGGGCCGTCGCCACGTCGCCCTGTGCCTCGTGGGCGTCGGCGAGCGCCTGGAGGAGAGCCGGCGCGTTCGGCGCGTGATCAAGGGCCGTCTCGTAGTACAAAACTGCCTCCTCGTAGTCTCCCAGGTGCGCCTCGGTCGTGCCCTTCACCAGGTACTTCTGCACAACGGTCGTTGCCGCGTCCCCGGTGTCGGGAGCCACGGGAGAAGGAACACTGCCGTGCACAGACGCGGTGGCGGAAGGGCCCCACAGTCCACCCAAGACGCCTACACACAGAAGAATGGGTGCGACTCGATACATCGGAAAGAGGGCATTGGCAACGCAGGCGTCAAAGGGACAGACGTGCGATCAGGACTCAGAAGTACTGGTAGACAGCACGTCCGTTCGTGGGTCGCCGGAGCACATACGGCAATCGCATCAAATGCTTTTGCCCCGAAAATACCGCTCAAGGCATTCTCTGCTCACAGAACCACCCCCATCGTCGCTCTGAGCTTGACTCAGAGCCCATCCGACTGTACGAAAAGTCCCAATCAGTCGATCGAATCGGCTCCAAAGCAAGTTTGGAGCGACAGTGGAAGTCCTTCCTGTGTTGATGCGATTGCCGTGCCGGAGCACATCGTTGGACGCGTAGACGACCGGCATGGTTCACTCCGATTTGATAATGATGGCGAACCGTTTCTACATTGGTTCCAGTGTCCGATGCACGATGCTACACCCGGGGCCGTTTTTCGGCGAAGGGCTTCAGGGGTGCGGGGCGTTCTGCACGTACTATGCGAATCAGGGGTTGAGTAGGATCGGCGTTTGCAGGCTCTAAGGGCACGCTGGACCAGACCGTGCGAGAAAGCGGATCCCCCTCAGCAGCGGCTCAGGGCCACTTTGGTGGTTCAACCTCTGATCGGCATGTACTGTCGTTGAATAATATTTCGTAGCCATGGGTGAACACAATGTCCGGCGGGACGCCGAGCCCTCGGCGCTCCGCGAGTTTACGAATCACTTGATGCGGGATGTCCGCGCCCTGGAGTTGATGCTTCACGAGGACCAGTTCGAGACCGGGACCCGGCGCATTGGGGCCGAACAGGAGTTGTTCATGGTCGACGAACGGGGGGAGCCCTCGCCCGTGATCGAGAAGGTCTTGGAGCGAAACACCGACGAGCGCATCGTCACGGAGCTCACTCGGTTCAACGTCGAGTTCAACATGGACCCGCTCCAGTACGGGGACGACTGTTTTGCCCGGATGGAGACGGCCACCACCGAACTCATCGAGAAGGTGCGGGGGCTTACGCAGCAGGTGGACAGTGAGATCGCCATGACGGGGATCTTGCCCACGGCGCACCTCTCCGACTTTGCCCTCGATTATATGACGCCCCGGCCCCGCTACTATGCCCTCAACGATGCCATCTCGCGCTTGCGGGGGGGCGCCGGTCAGTACCAGATCCAAGGCATCGACGAGCTGTTCGTAAAGCACGACTCCATTATGCTGGAGGGGTGCAACACGAGCTTCCAGACGCATTTTCAGGTGTCGCCGGAGGAGTTTCCCCGCTACTACAACATGGCCCAGGTGGTGGCCGCGCCGTGCCTGGCGGCCGCCACGAACTCGCCGCTGCTGTTTGGGAAGCGGCTCTGGCGCGAAACCCGCATCGCCCTGTTCCAGCAGGCCGTGGACACCCGGTCGAGCAACCTGTACCTGCGGGAGATGAGTCCCCGCGTCCACTTTGGCACGGACTGGGTGGACGAGTCGGTGATGGAGATCTTCAAGGAGGACATCTCCCGCTTCCGAGTGCTCCTGACGACGGAGCTAGACGAAGATCCCCTGGAGGTCCTGGAGGAAGGGGACGTGCCGAATCTCATGGCGCTCCAGCTCCATAACGGCACCGTGTACCGGTGGAATCGCGCCTGCTACGGCATCACGGAGGGAAAGCCCCATCTTCGCATCGAAAACCGCGTTCTGCCCTCCGGGCCAACCGTCGTCGACGAGATCGCGAATGCCGTCTTCTGGTACGGACTCGTGGCCGGGCTTGCCGAGGAGTACCAGGACGTGTCCGAGCATATCGAGTTCTACGAGGTCCGGCACAACTTCAACGCGGCCGCCCGCAACGGATTGGCCTCTCAGTTCAAGTGGCTGGATGGCTCCAACCGACCGGCCCACGAGCTCATTCTCGACATGCTCATTCCCCTCGCCGAGCAGGGCCTCCAATCGTCCGGCGTCAACGTTGGAGACATTGACCGCTACCTCGGAATTATCCAGAAGCGCGTGGAGACCCAGCAGACCGGGGCGCAGTGGCAGCTCGACTCGATGGCCCGCATGCAGAACGTGGGGTCGCGGGCCGAACGCCTCGGCGCGCTCACCCGGGGCATGGTGGAGCGCCAGAAAGCGGGGCATCCCGTGCACGAGTGGTCCCTGGCGGCCCTGGAGGAGGGCTACACCCCCACGGGCATGAAGGAGACTAACGTCGAGGACTACATGACGACTGATCTTTTTACCGTCCACGAGGAAGAGTCGATCGAGTTTGTGGCGCGGCTCATGGACTGGCAGAAGATCCGCCACGTGCTCGTGGAGGACGAGCAGCACCGGCTCGTGGGCCTCATCAGTCACCGAAGCCTGCTGCGCCACATGGCCGAGCGCAAGCGGCGGCCCGAGGGAGGCGTGCCTGTGGGCGACATCATGGTGGAGGAGCCGATCTCGGTCTCCCCGGATCGCCCCACCCTCGAAGCTGTGGAACTGATGCGCGAGCACGAAATTGGCGCGCTGCCCGTCGTGCGGGAGGATCGGCTGGTTGGAATTATCACCGAGCAGGACTTTATCCAGATTGCGGGCAACCTCCTCGACGACACGCTCGGCCTCGATGACGGGCAAGGATCCGAGGCGGCGGCCGCGGCGCAATCGACCTCGGACGGCGGCGGGGCGTCTTCCTGAGAGTCTGTTTTGATTTTGGGTCGGATCGCGAGAGCGAGAATTGACGGAGCGAAAATCGCACCCTGAACGAGACCTGTAGTGGGGCTACCGGTCGAGTGAAGGGGCGATATGCAGCCCGTCAAGGCCGCTCGGAGCCCGAGAGATAAATTAAAACAGACTCTGAGTGGCGCTGTGTGCGGGCGGGGCCGGTTCCCGGTCGGCGGCCCTTTGAAGCCGCAAGAGGAAGGCCCAGGAGGGGAACGCGTTGCCGCTGCGGGCGTGGAGAGAGTCGCGTCATTCTCCTCGCCGTGCACACTTACCGACATACATCCTGCAAGCATGAGCGACACCCGCGAGCGCGAAATCAGTGGCCGGACGGTACGAATTGACCGGACTCTCTGCATTGGGTCCGGGAACTGTACGAACATCGCTCCTGAGATTTATGTGATTCGGGAGGACAACATCGTGGACTTTCAGGACGAGACGCCAGACATCGAGACCGGACGGCTGGAAGAAGCGGCGTCTCTCTGTCCGGTCGACGCGCTGATCGTGGAGGACGAAAACGGCGAGCAAATTGTCCCGTAGCGGGCGTTCAGCCCTGGCGGCGGTACCAGGCGATTAGGATGCCTGTAAGTACGCCTGCGATGAGCCCGAGAAGCATGTAGCCGAGCATGGGGGACTGTGATTCGTGAAGCGTGAGGGACGGCGTCTCTTCGTAGCGCGTATTTCGCGGGGAGCCTGCGCCCAACGCAAAACGTTCAACGCAAAACGCTACGACGAGAGGACATTGGTATCTTCCCAGTCTCGGAAGCGGTCCAGTTCGGTTCGCACCGCCTGAACGGCCGTCTCGATCACGGCCACGTCGTCGACGAAGCCGAGTGCCCCGAGGGTGTCGGGAATGATGTCGACAGGCGTCACGAGGTAGACGAGGGCGGCCACGAGAAGCACGATGGACGCCCCCGACACCTGCCGGTATGAACGC
>PXSX01000021.1 GCA_003022655.1 Bacteroidetes bacterium QH_1_64_81
TGATCAGTGTCAAAGGGGTTTCCATCCGGGACGGTCGGCGGATGTACACGTGCCGTGACATCACGGGCCGCAAGGAAGCCGAACGAGAACTGGCACGTCGAAATGATCTGTTCGCGAAAGCGCAGGACATGGCCGACGTCGGCGGTTGGGAATACGACGTCGAGTCCGGCGAGCACACTTGGACCGAGGAAACGTACTGCATTTTCGGCGTGCCGCTGAGCTTTACCCCTACCGTGGAGGAGGGGATCGCCCACTACCACCCCGAGGACCGACCGGCGATTCGGGAGGCCTTTACCCGAGCGGTGGAAGAGGGGGAGCCCTACGACGTTGAATTGCGTTTGGTCACGGAGAGTGGTGAGCAGAAGTGGGTCCGCACGCGGGGGGACCCTCAGCACGAGGAGGATGGCGAGGTCGTTCGGGTGCGGGGCACGATTCAGGACATCACCGACCGGAAGGTGCAGGAGAGGCGCCTCGCGCAAATCATTGGGCGAGTCACCAACGCCATTGTCGAAGTCGACGCAAACTGGCGGTTTACGCTGGTCAACGACCACGCCGAAACGCTCTACGACATGAGCGAGGAAGACCTTCTGGGCCGAGACTTCTGGGACGTGTTCGAAGAGGCTCTCGGCACTCGCTTCGAGGAAGAGTACCGGGACGTCATGCGGACGCGGGAGCCAACCCGGCTTGAGGCATACTATCCGGGCCTTGACGGCTGGTTTAACATTCAGATATACCCGAATGAGGATGGAGGTCTAGCCTTCTACTTCGAAGACGTCACCGAGCGAAAACGGCGCGAGCGTCAAATCGAACGCCAAAACGACCTGTTTCGGAGAGCGCAGGAAATCGCCGATGTCGGGGCCTGGGAATATGACGTGGACGCTGGCGAGTTTACGCTCACCGACCAGGGGCGGCGGATTCACGGTTTTGCCCCCGAAGAGGACTTAACGCCAAGCCAGAGCCACGAGCTCTTTTGCCCGGAGGACCAGTCCAAGGCCGACGAGGCGTTTCGCCGGGCCGTTCAAGAGGGGGAGCCCTACGACATCGAAGCTTGCCTGATTACCGAAGAGGGGGAGAAGCGGTGGGTTCGCAGCCGGGGGGAACCGCAACGCGGGGAAGACGGCGAGGTCGCCAGAGTCCGCGGGGCGATCCAGGACATTACTGGCCGGAAACAGCGAGAGCAGGCCCTAGAGGACAAGAAGGAGAAGATTAAGGAACTCTACGGGGCGACCGAGCATCTTTTGACCGCCAGCACCCTCGATGAGGTGGGAGACCGAATCCATGACCTGCTGACCAGGGCGTTCGACGCCCCGATCGTGGGCGTCTCCCTCGTCGAAGACGGCGAAATTGTCCCGAAGTGGGTTTCGGTAAGGGAGGATTTGGAGGTCCCTCCCATTCAACCGCGGGACGTTCAGGGAGGAGCAGCTGGAGCCCAGGCCCTTCGTTCCGGCGAGACCGTTGCGGTGGAGGATCTTTCCGGCCTCGAAAATGAGATCGACTACGGAGACACCCGGTCTGCCGTCTGCGTTCCGGTTGGAGAAGAGCTCGTGGTGTACCTCGGGTGGGCCGAGGCCGGGGCGTTCGAGGAGTTTGGGCTCCGCCTGCTCGACATTTTGGCAGGCCACGCCGCCGTCGTACTCGACCGTCTCGACCAGATAGAAGCTCTCCGCAGAAGCGAGGGTCGGTTCCGCAGGCTCTTCCAGGAGGCCCCGATCGGGATTGCCCGTGTTGATCTGACTGGTCACCTCACCGAGACCAACCCGGCGTTCCGGAGCCTTCTCGGTCTCGGGGCCGAGGATCTTCAGGGGCGTCATATCGAGCGCTTCACCCACGAGGACGATGTCGAGAAGACCCGGTCCTATTTTGACGATCTCGTGGCGGGAACCCGCTCGTCCTACACCATCGAAAAACGGTATCGCCGACCGGACGGAGAGATGCTCTGGGTACGGATTACCACCTCCCTCCTCGAGCAGGACGGGGACACGCGGGTGGTTGAAATGGTGGAAGATATTAGTGACCAGAAGCAGCGGGAGGCGGAGCTGCGCGAGGCCAAGGAGGAGGCCGAACGGATGAACCAGCTCAAGAACGCATTCTTGGCGAACATGAGCCATGAGATCCGCACGCCCCTCACGTCGATCATCGGCTTTGCCGAGGCGATTGGGGACGCGACCGCCGAGGAGGAGGAAGGCACGGTGGCCCGCTTCTCCCGCCTTATCGAGGAGAGTGGCACGCGCCTCCTGAACACCCTGAACGGGGTGCTCGACCTCTCGAAGCTGGAGGCCGGGGAGATGGAGCTTGAGTTGTCCCCAGTTGACCTAGCCACCGAGGCGAAAGAAACGGTCGAACAGTTTGGACCGGAGGCCAAGGAGGCAGAGGTGAGCCTGGAGGCCGAGACGGAGGCGGGGCCGACCTGGGCCTATGCCGATCGGCAGGGCCTGCAGATCATTCTCCAGAACCTGGTGAGCAACGCGATCAAGTACACCGAGCCGGGCGGGCAGATTTGGGTCCGTGTCCGAACAGAGAGGGACGCCGCTGTGCTGGAGGTAGAGGACACGGGGATTGGGATGGATCCGGAGACCGTGCTGGAGCTATTCGAGGCATTCAAGCAGGCCTCCGAGGGACTCGGCCGGGAGTACGAGGGCAGCGGGTTGGGCCTGGCGGTGACCAAGGAGGCCGTCGAGCAGATGGACGGGGCGATCAACGTGGAAACGGAGAAAGAGGTGGGAAGCCGCTTTACTGTGCGGCTTCTGCGGGCCGGCACGGAGAATCACGATTGAGGGCCGAGGCTGTCCCACAGCCTGGAGTACCTCAGCAACGTCTGACTTCTGATTCATGCTCTCGGCCGCACAGGGGACCGTCGCACCGTTCCCTGATCATGGACGGTGATACCGGGAATTTTTCTTTCCACCCCGTCCACTCGTTCACCCAATCCGATGAATTGTCATGAATTGCGTCGGGACGACTCGTCCCTGGACCGACCCGGTCCGCGAGCAACCGTACCGCATGTGTTACGACGAGCCCCCTCTTCAACGAATCCGTTCCGACCCCTTGTAGGACCGGAGCAAAGCCGCACGGCACCGTCTTTGTTCTCGATAGGCATCGGTAACAGTCCTTAAGCAAGAGCCTGCCGGGCGGTTGGCCCGGAGGGATCGGATTCGCATTCTGTGGTACACGTGCTCGTCGAGATGATCCAGTCGTTTCCCTCCGCCCACCCGACGTACGTGGGATATCTCTTGGCCCTCACCCTCGCGGCGGCGGCCTGCTTCGCCGGGGCGTATCGCGCCCGCCAGATTCCATACGCTGGCACTCGCCGCGGGCTCCTCGCGCTCCTCGTGACCAGCGGAGGATGGGCGGCGTCACACGTCGGCTTCCTCCTCCCCATCCCCACCTGGGCAAAAAGCGGATTCTACGAGATCGGTCTCATCGTGGGATTTGCCACCGTGTGGGCCTGGCTTTGGTTTTGCTCCGCCTACACCGGGCGGGCGCTGCATCGAAACCCCACCGTACAACGCCTTGCGGTGGCCATATTCGCGGTGGTTGTCCTGGCAAAACTGACGAACCCCATTCACGAGCTCTACTACGTTCTGACGCCGACCGGGGAGCCCTTCCCCCACCTTGCCATACGCCGCGGAGTCCTGTACTGGACGGCGATGGGAATGTCCTACGCGCTCGCGATGGCCGGGTATTTCATGCTGCTGGAACTGTTCGTCACGACAGGAACCAATACCGCTCCCCTGGCCGCCCTCACGGGCCTGACGGCCCTGCCCGCCGCGCTTGACGTTATCGGCTACGCCCAACCGGCCCTTCTCGACATCCCCCACGAGCCCCTCGGCGTGGCGGCGTTTGCCGTGGGCGTGCTCTTCGTGTACACGTACCAGTTCGAGGCCGTCCGGCTCGCCGGCGGGCGCCGGGAACCGGCCCTCGTGCTCGACGGCGAGGGCCGGATTCGAGACCGCAATCGACAGGCCGCCAATCACGTTCCCGAACTAAGCGAGGAGTCGGTGATTGGGACCCCCATCGAGTCGGTGCTGCCGGACCTTGCCGACGCGCTCCGGGCGGAGAATCAGTTCTCGGTTCTCGAGGTGCACCGTGACACAGGCCCAGCGTACTATCGCGTGGCCGACACCCAGTTCGGAACGAGCGGGGCCCAGCACGGTCGGCTGGTGCTCCTGATTGACATCACCGAGCGGGAGCGACGCGACCGGCAGCTCGAACGGCAGAACGACCTATTCACGAAGGCGCAGGATCTGGCCGACATTGGGGCCTGGGAGTATGATGTTCGGACGGAGGAGTTGCTGTGGACGGACCAGGTGTACGAGATCCACGAACTTTCGGACGACGTGGAGATGAGGCCGTTGAGAACGGTATTCCCTACGACGAAGAGCTGCGGATGATGACGGCACAGGGTGATGAGCGATACGTGCGGACCCGGGGCGAGCCCCAAACCGAAGAGGGCGAGGTCGTTCGCATCCGCGGCACCTTCCAGGACATCACCGAACGGAAGGAGCGGGAGCAGGCGCTGCGGGCAGCGAAAGAGGACGCTGAGCGGGCCAACCGCATGAAGAGCGCCTTCCTCGCGAACATGAGCCACGAAATCCGGACGCCGCTGACCTCCATCATTGGATTTGCCGAGGCCATCGGCGAGGAAGTGGATGAGGAGAGCGGAGAGTCCCTTTCCCAATTCGCCGCGCTTATCGAGAAAAGCGGAACTCGGCTCCTGGATACGATCGACGGTGTGCTCAACCTTTCGAAGCTGGAGGCTGGAGAAATGGACCTTTCCGAAGAACCTGTCGACCTCACGGAGGAGATCGAGGAGGTCGCCTCGGAACTTCGTCCACAGGCCGAGGAGGCGCGGGTCGACGTCCACGTCGGGACGAACGGAACGTCGGTGCAGGCCCTTGCGGACGAGGGCGGCGTGCAGATGGTGCTCCGCAACCTGGTGAGCAATGCAATCAAGTACACTGAGGCCGGGGGGGAGGCCCGCGTCCGGGCCTACGAGGAGCAAGAGGGCGGATCAGAAAACGCCGCAGTCCTGGAGGTCGAGGATACCGGGATTGGAATGGATCCGGAGGGGGTGGAGGTGCTGTTTGATTCGTTTCGTCAGGAATCGGAAGGCCTGAGCCGGGAGTACGAAGGAACTGGACTGGGTCTGGCGGTCACGAGGAAGATCGTTGAGCAGATGGATGGTGTCATCGACGTGGAGACCGAGAAGGGGACGGGAAGCCGCTTTGCCGTTCGACTTCCAGCACCAAACTTCGCGGGCGAGGCACAGGACTGACGTGTCCCTGAGTGTCCGCCGAACCTGCGTCTCCGGAGGTTTCCGGAAAATTCGTCCGAGACGGCCCCCGTTCTGCCGTTTGGGATAGACGCTGTTCCCAATGCTTCTTTTCTTCTAGTACCGAAGCTAGGGGTGTTCGGCGCCTCGCGGCGGCCGGGCTGAGAGAGACCCTCCGAACCTGATCCGGTTCATACCGGCGCAGGGAAGCGCATCTCTTTCCTGGTCCTACGGGCGTCACGCCTCTGGCTTCGCCTCGCCACTCGTCGCACCGATCCTGCGAAGCCATGCCTGCTACCTTCACCCTCACCGCCCCCATCGAGTCCCGCGCCTTCACGGTTCCCCCCTTCGCCCAGTCGTGCCTTGAGCACGCCGGCGACACCTGGGCCGAAGCGTTCGACCACCCCTTCGTCCACGCCCTCGCCGAAGGCACGCTCGACGCAGACACGTTCAAATTCTACCAGATGCAGGACGCCCGCTACCTGGAGGCGTTCGCCGACGCCGCCTCCCTCCTCTCCACCCGCTGTCCGGACCCCGACGATAAGCTCTGGTTCATCGACGCGGCCCGGAGCTCGGCTACGGCCCTGAAGACATCCGGCAACTCACACTTACGCCGAACAACCGCGCCTATCAGAACCACATGATCGAGCGGGCGCAGCGCGGGACGCTCGTGGAGGCCGTGGCGAGTATCGCACCGTGTCCCTGGCTGTACATCGAGCTGGGCCAGCGGCTGGAGCGCGAGATGGGCGCCATTCCGGAGGATCATCCCTACGCCGAGTGGCTCGCCATGTACCGCGATCCGGAGTTCAACGAGTACATGGACAACCTCCTGGGGCGCCTGCAGCGGTTCGCCGAGACGGCCAACGACGAGGCCCGCGCCCGTGCCAAGACGGCCTTTACCACCAGCGTCCGCTACGAGTGGATGTTCTGGGACCAGGCCTGGACGCAGCAGGAGTGGCCAGTGTAACTTCCCTCCCCGTCGTGATGGGGCCGGCGTTGGCTCCTCGGGCCCTCTTCCGAATCAGTGCCCGACGAGACGGCAGGCCGCGTGCATTTGATTCTTTCGGGGCGACCTCGTCTCTTGGGGATTGTCAGTATGGCCCCGAGATGAGAGGTTTTGCCCCAGCCCCGGCGTTCCATGTCCTCCTCCTCAGACTCCCCCAGTGCCTCCCCTGCCGTCGGGGTCGACGTTGGCGGCACCTTTACCGACTTCGTCGTCCTCACCGGCGAGGGCCTGCAGGTTCACAAGGAGCCCACCACCGATCCCCAGCATGAGGCCGTGGAGACGGGGATCCGTCGGCTTGGCACAGAGCCCGAAGCCCCCATCGTCCACGGCACCACGACGGCGACGAACGCACTGCTCGAACGGCGCGGGGCCCGCACGGCGCTGGTAACCACGGAGGGCTTTGCCGATGTGCTCGCCATCGGGCGGCAGAATCGGCCCGATCTCTACGACCTGCAGCCGTCGCGCCCCGTTCCTCTCGTCCCGGTCGACCGACGCCACGAGGTCCCCGAGCGCCTGAGCGCCGACGGCGACGTGCTCACGCCGCTCGACGAAGACGCTGTGCGGCAGGTGGCGCGGACGCTTGGCGAGCAGGACGTGGAGAGCGTGGCCCTCGTGTTTCTCTTCTCGTATCGGGGCCCCAAGCACGAAGAGCGCGCCGCCGAGATTCTTCAGGATGCCCTACCGGACGTGCCCATCACGCGGAGCAGCGCCCTCCTTCCCGAATACCGGGAGTACGAGCGCACGGCCACGACAGTGGTCAACGCCTACGTCCGGCCGACGATGGAGCGGTACCTCACGCGCCTCGACGCAGTGCTGGGGGAGCGGCGTGTCCGCGTCATGCAGTCGAGCGGCGGCACCATTGGGCTCGGGCCCGCGGCGGAGCAGCCCGCCCGGCTGGCCCTGAGCGGTCCGGCCGGCGGCGTGGTGGGGGCGCTCGGCGTGGCCCGGCGTGCGATGGACACCGATGCCCCTCGCATCATGACGCTCGACATGGGGGGCACGAGTGCCGACGTCGCCCTCTGTGACGGCGCCGTTCCCCGCACCACCGAGCACACCATCGCCGACCTCCCCCTGCGTCTGCCCGCCACGGACGTGCACACCGTGGGTGCGGGGGGCGGGAGCATCGCCCACGTTGACGCGGGGGGGAGCCTGCGGGTGGGGCCGGAGAGTGCCGGAGCCGAACCAGGGCCCGTCTGTTACGGGCGCGGCGGCACCGAGCCGACAGTTACCGACGCCCACCTCGTCCTGGGGCGCCTCCAGGCCGAGCACGTGCTGGGCGGCGAGGGCGCCCTCGACATGGCCCCCGAAGCGGCCCGCGAGGCGGTGGCCGACATCGGGACAGACATTGGCCGATCGGCAGAAGAAGCCGCGCTCGGCATCCTCCGCGTGACCAACACGACCATGGAGCGGGCGCTCCGCCGCGTATCGGTAGAGCGGGGGCACGACCCGCGCGACTACACGCTCGTCGCCTTCGGCGGGGCGGGCCCCCTCCACGCCGTGGCGCTGGCCGAGGCCCTCGGCATGGAGCGCGTCCTGGTACCGCCCACGCCCGGCGTCCTCAGCGCCCTCGGCCTGCTCATGGCCGACGTGGTGCACGACGCGTCCCGGGCCGTGCTGGGCCACGCCGCTTCCCTCCGCAACGACCCCACCCCTCTCCAGGACGCCGCCGACGCGGTGGAACGCGAGGTGCGGGCGGTCCTCATCGATCACGGAACGCCGGAGCTCGCCGTCGAACTCGATGTGCGCTACGCTGGGCAGAGCTACGAGGTGAGCGTGCCACTGGAGACGCCGATCACCGGCGCAGCCGTCGACGACGCCGTCCGGGCCTTCCACGACCGGCACCGTCAGCGCTACGGCCACGCCGACCCCGACGAGCCGGTGGAGGTCGTGACCCTCCGCGGACGAGGGACCGTCGCTGTTCCCCCGCCGACCCTGCCCCAGGAACCCGAGACCAACGCGCCGCTCGACGAGGCCGTGCTCGGCACCCGACCCGTTTGGTTCAACGCCGACGGGCCGACCGAGACGACCGCCTACGCCCGCGAGGCCCTTCACCACGGCCACGCATTCGAAGGGCCGGCGGTCCTCCATCAGTACGACACCACCATCGTCGTGCCGCCGCACTGGCAGGCCCGCGTCGACGGCCGGCAGAACGTCTGGGTCGAGCGGTAACGGAGGATCCCTGGTCATCGGCGGTGCGGTGCGTGTTAAAGGAACACGGGGCCAAATTTTGCCGATTCCAACCCGGAGTCTTCCACGGGATACTCATGCCTGATGCCCGTCCGTTCGACGAGTGGTGCCGGCGCCTGAAGGCGTCGGACCGGTCGGCGTACGCCGAGGTCTTCGACGAAATGTACGAGCCGCTCTTCCGGTACGTCCGGTCGATCACGCATTCGCCGGAGGCCGCCCAGGACGTGACGCAGGACGCGTTTATCCGGCTGTGGGAGGTGCGCGATTCGCTAAGCCTGAATCAGTCGCTGGAGGCCTATCTCTACCGCATCGCCCGCAACCGGGCCTACAATTACGAGCGCAACCAGCGCACGCGGAGCGAGAAGGAGGCGGACGTGCGCGAGAAGACGCCCGCTCAGCCCGCTCCACCGACGCGGCCCGACGCGCAGGCCAGTGCCCAGCGGCTCGAAGACCGGCTCTGGCAGTGGATCGGCGAGCTCACCGAGCGGCAACGCGAGGCCCTCGTGCTGAGCCGCTTCGACGGCCTGAGTCACGACGAAGTGGCGGAGGTGATGGACATCTCGCCGCGGACGGTGAACAACCACATCGTCCGGGCCCTGAAGCACCTGCGCGGGCGCATCGACGACTACGAACCCGACCTGCTGGATCGCGATGAGCACTGATACACCTCACATGCCCGATGATCTTAAGGACCGGCTTCAGGACGAGCCGCCCGACACGCGCGCCGAGCTCGAGGCGGTGTGGGACCTGCTCGGCACCGCCGAGGCCACGGCGAGCACGGAGGCCGACCCCGATGCAGCGTGGGCGGCGACAGTGGCGGGTCGCCGCAGGACTGGCCCTGGCTGCGCTCGTGCTGGTGGGCGGGCTCTGGCTGTGGCGACAGCCCGTGACCGTAACGGTCCCTCCCGGCCAGCAGCGTACAGCCCCCCTGCCCGACGGGTCGACCGCCGAGCTCAACAGCGGCACGACCCTCGCGCATCGACGGGACTTTCAAGCCTGGCCCCTGATCGACGCCGAGGAGCGCAGTGTTCGGCTCGACGGAGAGGCCTTCTTCGAGGTGGCGGACGGCGAACGGCCCTTTACGGTCCGGACTGCAAATGCCCAGGTGGTCGTCACCGGTACACGCTTCAACGTGCGGGCCCACAGCGGGGGCGACGCGCCCCCCCAAACGGAGGTGACAATGGTCGACGGTCGGGTTCGGGTATCGTCTCAGGAGCAACCGGACCAGGAGGTCGTGCTGTCGACGCCCGGGCAAGTGAGCCGCGTTGCGGATCCGGCCGACGGCCCCACTCCGCCGCAGTCCACCAGCGTCGAGCACGTGCTCGCCTGGCGCAACGACGGCTTTGCGGCCCGGGCCCAGCCGCTCACGGCGGTGCTCCGCGACCTCGAGCGCCGATACGACGCGACCCTACACCTCCACGAGTCTGTGGACCGGCCCCGAACCCACGTTTCACTGTACTATCCAGAGTCGACAGACCTCGAAACCATTTTACACGACCTTTGTACAGCCCGCGATTTGAACTACCGACCCACGAGCCGGGGCTTCGAGATTTTTGCGGCGTCGGACACGCGGTAGTCCTGTCCGGCCCGGTCCCCTCCCCGTAGGGTCCGCTCCCCGTCGGTCTTTTCCTGTCGTCGCGTTCCGGCCGTCATGATCGATGCGTTGGGCTCATATCGAACGGTTGGGCTTCTGATCGTCCTGCTTCTCGGGGGCGTTGGGGAACGCGCGGTCGCCCAGTCGAGTGCGGGAGAGCCCACGTCCCTCGGCATCCAGGACGCTCCGCTGGGGCAGGCCCTGGAGCAGGCCGCCGCCGCGGCCAACATCAGTCTCGTGTACGACGCGGGCCTCGTAGCGAACCGCCGGGCCTCCTGCATCACCCAGGATGCGGCGCCGGAGGCCTTGCTTCGGTGTCTGCTCAACGGGCACCCCATTGACTACGTCCAGACGTCGAAGGGGACGTACATCCTCCGCCCGGCCGTCCGTCGGGCTCCTCGGAGGGGCCGACTGGCCGGAATCGTTCGGGGCGGACGAGAGGGCCGTCCGCTGTCGAACGCGCACGTCCGGCTGCCGGAGGCGCAAGCGTTTGCGGGAACCGTCACCGACTCGACGGGACAGTTTCGACTGACGGGCCTGTTGCCGGGCCCCCATACGGTCGTGGTGACCCACCTCGGCTATAATCGCCACGAGGCCACCGTCTACGTCCCGCCCAACGCCACGGCGCACCACGAGGCCGCGCTCGTCCCGTCCCCCATCGTGGCCGACTCGCTCGTCATCGACGCGGACCGGTACGGGGTGTCGTCGGCACAGAGCAGAGCGGACCGCGTGTCGGGAGGGTCGCTGCGGGAGGGAGGGGTCGCCGCAGTGCCCGACGTACTCGACGCCGCCGGTTCCCTTCTCGGCATCACCAGCTCGCCCCCCTACGCCGACCTTCACATCCAGGGCGGGCCCACCGGGGGCCACACGCTGCGCCTCGACGGGGTGCCGGTGCGCAATCCGGCGAGTGCGGGGCGGCTTCTGGGCGCCTTCAGTCCGCTGGCGCTCGATGGCCTGACGGCCCGGAAGGCCGGGTTTGGGGCCCTGCACGGAAATGCCCTCTCCGGCACCCTCGAGTTGGACCACGACCTCTCGAACCGCGGCATCCAGTACGGCGCAATACGGATCGATCCGCGTAGTCTGGATGCGCGGCTGCAGGCAACGACGACGCTGGGTTCGACGCCCGTCACGGCCATGGTGACCGGGCGCGTGAGCGTGTGGGACGTGTACCAGGACGTGGCCCTCACTGATCTCATTGACCGCTGGTCGACGCTCGATCCGGTCCTCGCGGCGGCGCAGATGCCAACCGACACCTCCTTTGCCGACGGTTCGCTGGGGGCCCGCACGCAACCGAGCGCAGGCTTCTACGACCTGCACGGCGCCGCTCGCTTCGAGCTTGACCCGGCCCGACAACTGTACGTCTCCGCCTACCATGGGGGCAGCCACCTCGGGGCCGACCTGGTGCTTGGAAAAAGCGTCCGGACTGTCCCGAATGAGGCCGAGAAGCCCGATTCTCCGCTCAGCGCGTCGACGTTTACGCTGCCGACTCACGACGAGTATTCGTGGTCGAATACGGCCGCACAGGTTCGCTATGAGACCCCCGTAACGTCCCGGACAACTGGCACCTTGCGGACCAGCGTGAGCCATTATCGAGGCGTGACCGACTCCGAGGTGGAGGCACCTCAGACCGCCCCGCTGTCCGAGCGTACACCGGCGATGGCCGCAGCCCAGCAGGCGGCGTACGGACAGGAAGGGGCGAACCAGGTGACAGAGGTGGACGTGGAGGGCCGGTTTGACGTTTCGCTGTCGGAGCGCATGGGGGTCGTGTGGACGGCCGGACTGAGGTATCAGGACAGCCGGTTTCGGATT
The DNA here is from genome assembly GCA_003022655.1 of Bacteroidetes bacterium QH_1_64_81. The sequence continues at coordinate 11,869 of PXSX01000021.1, forward strand.
GGCAATGCATTTGCGCCCCGCCTTCAGCACCAGACGGGCACGATGCGATTGCGGACCGCGGCCGAAGCGACGGTCGGGCTCGGGGCGCACGCGCAGGTGGAGGGCGGGCTTCGCCTGACGGGCCTTCCGGGCCGACGCACGGTCTTCGCGGAACCGCGAGCGGCCCTTCGCTACGATCGGCCGTTCGACGGGCTCGGCACGATCGGCCTCAACGTGCGCGGCGGCCTCTACCGGCAGTTTACGGCGCAGTTCGACCTGAGCCGGGACGGGGCCACGGCGGTCGTGCCCACGAGCCGGATCTGGCTTCCCCTTTCCGCCCCGCTCACGCCGCCCCGCACCTACCACCTCGCCGCCGATCTGACGTGGCAGCCGACCCCGCGGTGGCAGGTGAATCTGGAGGGGTATCGGAAGTGGCAGTCCCATCTCCTTGCCGTCGATTATTCCGCCCTTCGGGACCGTCCCGCGCAGCCGGAGGGGACCTCCGATCCCTCACAGTTCCTCGGGTCGAGCCGCGGGTTCTCGTACGGCGGCGGGATGCACGTCACGTACGAGGGGGACGCCCTCACCGGGTCGGCGCGATACGCCTACAGCCGGGCCCGCCGCACCTTCCCCGGCCGCTTCGACGGGCGGATGACGCCGGTGCCCTGGTCGGAGCCGCACCGACTGTCCCTGACCACCGAGGTGCCCCTCGGGGCCGGCCTCGCGGTCGAGACGCAGGGGGAAGGCGTGTGGGGACGCACGTGGGGCTACCGCCGGGCCTACTACGCCTACCTGACGCCCCAGGACCTCGGGGAGGCGTGGGAACGGCTTCAACTGGACCGCCCCGGCATCCATCGCCTGCCGCCCCGGTACCGACTCGATCTGGGCCTCAGCGTGCAGCACTCCTGGGCCGGGGTGGACGTGAAGGGCCGCCTCGGCGTCGCCAACGTGCTCGACCCACAGAACGTCGCCGACTGGGCCCTGGAGCCGCAGGAGGAGGGCTCAGTCTCGCGCTGGGCGCGCTCCCTGCCGGGCCGACGGGCCACGATCTCGGTCCGCATCCGCTACTGATTGGGACGGAAGGGGATCGTAGAGCGGCTTTTGCAGAGCATGGGCGCGGGGGACCTTATCAGGCGGGGTCCGTTTTCCTCCCTGTTTTTGTTGTTCACACTTCGATTCCGAGCCACGGACGTCGCTTTCTCTCTTCCCGAAACCCCGGCCCGCCGTCTCGAAAAGTAGTGGCAAGACTTTTCTCGGGGGAGGGGGAGGCTCGAATTGGTTGTCGCTCAAGGGTGCCGCGACGGACCGCTCACGCTCGGAGAAATCCGGGCGCTGTTCGGCCATAAGACCCGTTTATCGACCACGTGGACCAAGCAGTCCTCGAAACCGGACAGGGGCCGCGGTAGTCATCGGACAGACTGCTCAGCGTTTAGGAGGCCGGTCCTCAGCCCGACTAAACACCATGGACCGATGAAGAGTCTGTTTGGCGGACGCTCTGTGGCCTGCGACTTCGTGGATCTCGTGCAAAATGGCTTCTGCATTCGCCCGGTAGCTCACCAGAGGCATGACCTCGCGGGGCTCGGCCCCCGCTACAGAGACTCATTTGAGCGCCATTTTGCAGCGTCGACCACTGTGTCTCAGCTGAACATCAATCCACCAAACAGACTCTGAAAGCTTGGACGTTGGCGGTCCATCCCCGAAAAGATCGGGCCTCCTCCCGCCGGGACCAAACCGAACAGGCGCTGACGTAGTCAACCGAGCAGGTTCGTCGAAGAAACGGACCAATCCTTGTGTGCGGTGCGTGACGGATCCGCCAGTTCGATTCGTCTTCTACCATTTCTATTTCCACCTGCATCCATGCATAGAGCCCTTGCCCATACTGCTCTGCTGTGGCTCGCGATAGGGCTATCGTCACCCCCAGTACTCGGTCAACCAGTAGAGCTGAAGAGTCCGAATGATGAAGTTGCCGCCAGGGTCACGGTAAACGACCAGAACAATCTACGACTTGCGATTCAGTATCGGGGCACGACCGTCGTCGAGCCTTCTTCGATAGGAGTGACCGCTGATGGACAAACGCTGGGACGGAGCGCGCAGTCGATAGAGGCCTCCGAGGCAGCCTTCCATACTCAAGAATATCCGACGCGTGGAGATCATACCACGGCCACCGGCCGCTACCGTGGCCAAACCCTTCGGGTTCAGCGCGCAGGCGAAACCGACGACCAGCACGACACCTGGGCCATAGACCTCCGCGTTTACAACGATGGGGTGGCCTATCGATACCGCTTCCCGCCGCTTGGGTCCATTCCCGTTGGACGGCGGGAGGCCACGTGGCATACCGTTCATGGAGAGGCGTCGGCGTGGACCCTTCCGGAAAATAGCGACGTGTGGTACCAGACCGACGTGCACAACTACGAGGGCCTCTGGCGAAGCGCACCCGCGGACTCGGTGGGTGCTGATCTCGGGCCTCCGATCGTCGCGGAGCTGCCGAGCGGTGGCTACGCCCTCATCTCGGAGGCCAACTCGTACGGCTACAGCGGGATGACGCTGTCGAGCACGACAGGAAGTCGGACTTTTCGGGCAACCTTCCTCGACGATTCGACGTGGACCATTGCGGGAGGCAATTCCGCTCCGTGGCGGTTTGTGATGCTCAGCGACGACTTGGATGGACTAGTCAACAGTGACTTGGTGACGAACTTAAATCCGCCGCCCGACACGTCTTTGTTCCCGAAAGGACATCGAACAGAGTGGGTCACCCCCGGTCGGTCAGTTTGGCGCTGGTGGTCGCGGGGGACGGGGACACCTGCGCAGGAGCGACAGTACATTGACTACGCCGCGCGCCTCGGCTTCGAGTATACACTGATCGACGTGGACTGGGAGGGGTGGGACAACAAGTGGAAGACGATGAAAGAGCTCGTAGAGTACGGCCGCGAGCGTGGGGTGGGGGTGTGGCTTTGGAAGTCGTGGAGCACCGGCCCGCTCCGGCTCACGGACCCTGCCCAGCGACAACAGTTTTTCGCGAAGGTGTCCGAGACGGGGGCCGTCGGGGTCAAGATCGATTACATGAATAGCGAGTCGCAAGACCGACTGCGGTTCTACCAGCGCGTGCTGGTGGACGCGGCCCGCCAAGGACTGATGATCAATTTCCATGGGGCAAACAAGTCCGATGGAAGCTCTCGTACCTACCCGAACGAGATGACACGCGAGGGCCTGGCCGGGTTGGAAAAAAGTCCTGTGCCCCCGAGTCACAATGTGGCTCTCCCCTTCACGCGGGGGGCCATTGGGCCTATAGACTACACGCCCGTTACGTTTGACTCTACGCAGCTGGGAAGCACGACTTTTGCTCACCAGTTGGCCACGGCGTACGCTTTTACCTCGCCGGTGACGAACTGGGCGGACCATCCTCCGCGGTACTTCCGCGCCGAGAAGGCTCTTGATTTCATCAAAGCCACGCCGGCCACGTGGGACCAGACGGTGATACTGCCGGTCAGTGAGATTGGCGAGCTCGCAGTTGTTGCCCGACGCAAGGGAAACGTTTGGTTTCTGGCCGTTCTGAACGGCCAGGAAAAGCCCCGCACACTGGAACCCCTATCGCTTGGGTTTCTCGGAGAGGGGACCTACGAGTTGGTAACGCTGTCGGACAAGACTCGGACGTTTATGCGACGGAGTCGGCACAAGGGGGTGAGTCAAAATGGTACCATTGAGGTATCTTTGCTTTCAGGAGGAGGGTTTGTTGGATGGTTTCAACCGAAATAGGGCATAGAAGAGTGGCAGGGGCGCTTCACGTCGTCGATGCAGCCGTTCGAATAGCGGCGCTTCTCCCGCCCCGTAAAGGGGTGAGCGTTGCGGCTTTGCTCGCACTCTACTCAATACTGTTAGGTGTTGGCTGGCCCCCGTGTTTTCAGAACCACTTCAGGGAAGACTTGGATTTCCTGGTTCCCGGTGGTACGCTCAGGGAGAGCCGTCGTGAAGCTTCAATTCGCGCGCGGTGCTCCACAGTCGCTTCCGCATCGCTTCCTCCCCCATGCCCGACGCCGACCCCATCCTACAGGAGCTCTACCGCCATCGCTTCGAGGGCGTGGCCGACGAGATGGGCGTGACGCTCCGGCGCACCAGCTACTCGCCCAATATCAAGGAGCGGCTCGACTTCTCCTGCCCGCCCGCACCGCCGTCGATCATTGGGCCGAGGGCGACGTGGTGGTGCTCAACGATCCGTACGAGGGCGGCACGCACCTTCCGGACGTGACGATGGTCTCACCGGTGTTCGTGGACGACGAGGCGGCGCCCTCCTTCTTCGTGGCAAGCCGGGCGCACCACGCCGACGTGGGCGGCATGACGCCGGGCTCGCTGCCCCTCGCCACCGAACTGGTGCAGGAGGGCACCGTCATTCCGCCCGTCAAACTGTACGACGGCGGCACGCGCAACGACGCCCTGCTGCGCATAATTCTCCGCAACGTGCGCACGCCCGAGGAGCGGCGGGGCGACCTCGCGGCCCAGCGGGCCGCTCACGCCGTCGGCGCCGAGCGCCTGCAGGCCCTGGCCGACGCCCACGGGACCGACGAGGTGACCACTTATGCGCGCCACCTTCAGGCCTACAGCGAGCGCCGGACACGGGCGGCCCTCGCCGACTGGCCCGAAGGCACCTATACGTTCGCGGACGAGCTGGAGGTCGAGGACGACGAGACGGCCACGATTCGCGTGACGGCGACGGTGGGCAATGACACCGTCACGTTCGACTTCGAGGGCACCGACGACGCGGTCGACGGCAACCTGAATGCCGTGCTCCCCATCACCGAGTCGGCCTGCTACTACGTGGTACAGGGC
>PXSX01000022.1 GCA_003022655.1 Bacteroidetes bacterium QH_1_64_81
GTGGTTTTTTTGGTCGCCCTCCAGGCGGTGATCCGTCACGCGGTCCTGCGGAAAGTTGTACGTCCGGACCTTGGCCGAGCGGTCGCCGCTGCCCACCATGGAACGCCGGGCTTCCTCCCGCTCCTCGCGTTGCTCCTGCAGCTTCTTCTCGTACACCCGCGAGCGGAGCACGCGCATGGCCTTCGCGCGGTTCTTGTGCTGGCTCTTCTCGTCCTGGCACGAGACCTCCACGCCCGAGGGGGCGTGCTTAATGCGCACCGCCGAGTCGGTCGTGTTGACGGATTGTCCGCCCGGCCCGGTGGCCTTGAACGTCTCGATGGTGAGATCGCTCGGATTGATGTCGACATCTACCTCCTCGGCCTCCGGCAGCACCGCCACGGTGGCGGCGGAGGTGTGGATGCGGCCGCTCGACTCGGTCTCGGGCACGCGCTGCACACGATGAACGCCGGCCTCGTACTTGAGCGTGCCGAACACGTCCTCTCCTTTCACGGAAAAGATGACCTCGCGGAAGCCGCCCTGCGTGCCGGGCGACGCGTCGATGAGCTCGTAGGTCCAGTTGTGCTGCTTCACGTACTGGGTGTAGAGGCGAAACAGATCGCCCGCGAAGAGCGCTGCCTCGTCGCCGCCCGCCCCGGCCCGGATTTCCACAATCGCGTTCTTCTCGTCTTCCGGGTCCTTGGGAATCAGCTTCTGCCTGAGGTCCTCCTCGACGGCCGGGAGCTTCTTTTCGAGCTGTTCGAGCTCGTCCTTGGCAAGGTCCTCCATGTCCCCGCTCTCGGTGCGGATCATCTCCTCCAGATCCTCCCGCTCCTCCAGCAGCCGCTCGTAGCGATCAATGGCCTCGACCACCTCTTCGAGTCGACTGTGCTCCTTCCCCAGCTCCCGCATGCGATCCGGATCGTTGGCCACCTCCGGGTCCGCCATGAGGCTCTCCACCTCCTCGAAGCGATGCTTGACCTTGTCCAGCTTCTCCATCTCAATCATGCACAGCGGAAGTCCATGGGGCAAAGCACGAGTGCCTCAATGATGCGAAGACCACAAGCTCAACGGGTCTGCGTACTGTAGGTATGTACGTAAGGTATGTACGTAAGTGTGTATGTTTGCAGGAAGCATCTTTGCCACAAGCACTTCCACACCTCCACACTTCCACACCTACAACCGTCATACGTCGCAGGCTGAAGTAAACAAAACAAGGCTCCCGGCCACAGGTTCGCGATTGTTCTCCTCCCTCACTCCACCGTCACGCTCTTGGCGAGATTGCGGGGCTGGTCCACGTGGCAGCCGCGCAGCACCGCGACGTGGTAGGAGAGAAGCTGAAGCGGAATCACGGTGAGAAGGGGCGAGAGGAACTCTTTCGTCTGCGGGATCTCGACCACCGCCTCGCAGAGTTCGTCCAGCTCTCGGTCTTTGTCATCCGTGATGGCGATGACCGAGCCCTCCCGCGCCGCGACCTCCTCGATGTTGGAGAGCACCTTGTCGTAGGTGCTGTCCTTCATGGCAATGAAGACCACCGGCATCGACCGGTCGATGAGCGCGATGGGCCCGTGCTTCATCTCCGCTGCCGGGTAGCCCTCCGCGTGGATGTAGGAGATTTCTTTGAGCTTGAGCGCCCCCTCCAGCGCCACCGGGAAGTTGTAGCCGCGCCCCAGGTACAGGAAGTTCGAGGCGTAGCGATAGGTCCGCGCCATCGATTCGAGGGCCCCGTTGCTCGCATCCAGCACGCGGCGTACCTGATCGGGCACGCCGGCCAGAGCCCGAATGTTGTCCGCCAGTTCCGCCGTCGAGAGGGTGCGCCCCTTCGACAGCTTGAGGGCCATCATCGACAGCACGGTCACCTGCGCCGTGAACGCCTTCGTGGAAGCGACTCCAATCTCCGGTCCAGCGTGGAGGTACACCCCCGCGTCCGTCTCCCGGGCGATGGTGGACCCGACGACGTTGCAGACGCCGAAGCACGGAACGTTTTGGCTATGGGCCTCCCGCACCGCCGCCAGGGTGTCCGCCGTCTCGCCGCTCTGCGAAATGACGAGCACGACATCTCCATCCCCCAGAATGGGGTCGCGGTACCGAAACTCGCTCGCGTACTCGACCTCTACGGGCACACGGGCGAACGTCTCGATGAGGTACTCGCCCACCAGGGCCGCGTGCCAGGAGGTGCCGCACGCCGCGATGACGATGCGGTCGGCATCGCGCAACTGGTCCCAGTGATCGTGGAGTCCCCCGAGCCGAATCTGATTGTTCTGGAGATGGACCCGCCCCCGCATGGCGTCCTCCAGGGCGTCGGGCTGCTCCATGATCTCCTTCAGCATGAAGTGGTCGTAGCCACCTTTCTCGATCTCGCCGAGCGACCATTCGAGCTCGTGCACCTCTTTCTCCAGGGGCTCGTTCTCTACAGTCATGACCTCGTATCCCGAGCGGCGCAGTGTGGCCATCTCGCCGTCTTCGAGGTACACGACCTGCCGGGTGTGCTCCACGAGCGGCGCGGCGTCGGACCCCACGAAGTATTCCCCGTCGCCGACGCCGAGGATCAACGGACTTCCATTGCGGGCCGCAATGAGCAGATCCGGGTCTTCCCGCGACACGAGGGCAATGCCGTAGGCCCCGACGATCTGGGTGAGCGCCTGCCGAACGGCCTCCGGAAGCGACAGGTCGGTCTCGCGCTGAACCTCTTCGATGAGGTAGACGAGGACCTCCGTGTCCGTCTCACTCTGGAAGGTGTATCCTTTCTCTTCCAGGCGCTCCTTAATCACCCCGTGATTTTCAATGATTCCGTTGTGCACGAGGGCAAAGGAGCCGTCCGTGCTGGCGTGGGGATGCGCGTTGGCGTCGTTCGGGGCCCCGTGGGTGGCCCAGCGTGTATGGCCAACTCCGGTCGTCCCGTCTATGGGAGAGCCATTGAGGCTATTCCGGAGGTCATCGACCTTCCCCTCTTGCTTCTGGACGTGAAGCCCGTCTCCATTGACCGTAGCAAGCCCGGCTGAGTCGTATCCACGATATTCGAGACGCTTCAGCCCCGTCAGCAGAAGATCTTCGGCTTCTTTGTCTCCGATGTATCCTACGATTCCGCACATGCGCGTTCGAGTGGCTGTTTGGCAACAGAGATGAAGAGCATCTTGTCCTCAAGCAGGCTTCATCGACGCAGGCGCCGCCGATGCGGTTGGAGATGCTACGGATTTGATGAGGCAAAAAGCCTACCAAGGACGAAGAGAAGTCAGTACCGGTCCAGGGAAAACTTTTCTCCCAGGTACCGCTTGCGAACTTCTGGATCAGCCGCGAGCTCTTCCGCGGTGCCGTGCTTCATGATTTCCCCTTCATATAGTAAATAGGCGCGATCCGTGATTGCAAGCGTCTCGTGCACATTGTGATCTGTGATTAACACTCCAATGCCCCGCTCCTGGAGCCCCGCAACAATGTTCTGGATGTCCTCAACAGCGATGGGGTCGACGCCCGCGAACGGCTCGTCGAGCAGGAAGAAACGGGGCCGGGTCGATAAGGCGCGCGCAATTTCGGTTCGGCGACGCTCGCCGCCGGAGAGCTCGTACCCCTTCGAGTGGCGCACCCGCTCCAGCCCAAACTCGCTGATGAGCGACTCCACGCGGGCCGATCGCTCCTCGTCGCTCATCGACTGAAATTCGAGGACGGCGTGCAGGTTGTCTTCCACGGTGAGCTCCCGAAAGACGGAGGTTTCCTGGGCCAGGTATCCGACTCCCCGGCGCGCCCGCTTGTACATCGGCAGGCGGGTAATATCGTTCTCCTCCAGGGAAATGGTCCCCTCATTCGGCCGGGTCATGCCCACGATCATGTGAAACGTGGTGGTCTTGCCCGCGCCGTTGGGCCCGAGCAGTCCCACAATTTCGCCCTGTTCCACCTCCAGGTTCACGTCATCCACTACGGCCCGTTTGTCATAGCGCTTGGTGAGATGGCGGGCCGAGAGGGTCGCCGGATCGTCGGGAACGTCGCGCTTCGCGACCGTGTCGTTGGACGAGGACGGGGGGCTCATGGATTGGAATTGGGCTTCGTCGCAGACGTATCGGCTGGTGCGCGGGGCCGGGTCTCCGACCACACCGAGTCCGGAAGGACCGGGCCGTCGTGTTGCAGAGAATCCGCCGCTTCGGCCCCGGGCGTGAGCGCCTGCGGCCGGGACTGCGAAGCCGCGGGCCGGGGGACAGGCCCCGACGTTCGACGGGGCGGCTGGACCGTAGAGTCGGACGGTGATCGCGAAGCAGGCGCGGTCGATCGGCGTGAGGGTGGGCGGGCCACGGGCGCGGGGCGCGGGACGACATCCAGATCGAGCCGTCGTTGCACCCGTTCGTCCCGCAGCAGCCCTGCCCGGGTTGGGCGGCGATCCGGCGTCCATTGAAGGCCCTCCAGCTCGAATGGGTCCGGAATGTTTTCACGTTTCCGGTAGTAGGTCGTTTGCGTGCCGCCGACGACACTGATGCGTTTGATGCGGCCCTCGTCGAACCGGAGCTCGATGCGATCGCCGGAAGTGCGGGCCGCCCCGCTTAGCGAATCGCTCTCGGCCGCCAGAAAGCGGATGGCCCGCGCGTTGGGGCGGGCCCGGATGCGGCGGAGCGACCCGTCGGTCAAGAAGGCGACAATGTTTTGGGATTTGAGTTGCTGAATCCGGTCCAGCACCGAGTCGCGCCGAGCGGCAAACCCTGCCCCGCGGACGAAGACCGTATCGATGCTTCGACTTCGGGAACGGACGCGGATCGAATCGCCCCACACCTGACTATCCTCGAACCAGGTCACTGGGCTCCGAAACAGCCGGGTTTCTTCGAGCGGAAGGGCACTGTCGGACGTCGCCGTTGGGGTGTTCCACTGGCGGGGGGAGCCCCCCGGCGCGGACCGCGACCGGGGACGCTCGATGGAGTCCGGGATCGGAGTGGGATCGGTAGGCGTCGGTGGAGCCGTCGTGTCGGAGGGGGGCTGCGCCCGGCCGGCGGTTGAGTCGCTTCGCGTCTCCGAGCCTGCGTCCAGCGAGTCGCTCTGCGGGGGCTGCGGCGGGGACGTCTCTGCATCCGGAGCTGTGCGGTCTTCAACGATGGTGAGCGAGTCCGGAGCCGGGCGGGTCGTATCGATCGGCACGTCCTGGTCCAGAGCGCTGTCGGGCGTCGCGGCCACAACCCGATCATACACCGCCGAGTCGGCGACAGCCGCCAGGTCGGGCTGCCAGATGCGAACGTCGCTCACGGCCACGAGGCGACGGTGAGTGTCGGTGCGAAAGGCCTCGAGTCGGCGGGCGGTTACCACGAGGGTGTCGGTGGGAGCACCGGTGGAGTCCATGCGCACCCGCACCAGCAGTGCATCCCCCTCGACGCGGCTGTACCGCCGGGCCTCCCGGTTGTCGACCCGGTCGCCGAAGAGATAGGTGCGGTTCGTCGTGTCAGCCCGAGCATTCTCTCTCCCTTGCCGGTCAATGAAGACGTCCCCCCGTGCGATCGAGCGATCCTGATCTCGATAGTACGTCAGCGAATCCGAAAGAAGCTCTGTGCCGGGCTCAGTGAGCCGCACTCCGCCCCCGAATTCCGCGCGCTCTTCGTCAGACCAGTACGTCCCGAACCGCGCCCTGAGCACTCGACTGCTGTCGACGAGCGTAACGCTGTCGGGGAAGACCGAGCGTTTCTCCGACGCATAGTACGTGGCCCGCTCGGACCGCACCCGCACGTCCCCGTTGGTTAGCCGCACGTGGCCTCGGGCCCGCCCCACCTCGGTTGCGCGGTCGTAGCGCACCGTGTCGGCCCGCAGGGTGTCCCCCCGCTCGTAAATCACCACGTCGTCCGCAAAGAGAATCTCGTCGCGGTTGAGGTACCGGAGGGCGTACTGCGATCGGACCCGCGTGGTGTCCTGGCGGACGAACACATCTCCAAACATCTCCTGGATCCGTTCCCCACCTCGCTGCCGAGTGCTCAGCGAGTCCGCATTGACGTAGGCCCGATCGACGTCCTCCGTGTCGGCAGGCGCCTGAAGGGAGGACGTCAGGTCCTCCGTCGGCAAGGAATCGGGCGCCGCGGGCTCAACCTCCGTCGGGCGCGCCTGGGACGTATCCTCGACCGCCTGGGCCCACGCCCCTTGCCCCGGGCCGCCGAGCAGGACGAGCCCAAGAATCGACAGGACGAGGCTCCAGCCCAGCCGACGCCACACGTCATTGTTGAGAAACGCAACCATACGCAGTATACCCCGAAAGTCCGAGTTCCGGGGTCCGGGAGTTGTGGTGGTGCGGTGCCAACCCGGATTTCTCACGGGACGCTACTGCGGCTCTCGTGAGAACACCGGGCTGAGGGCTACACCGAGGCCTCCGGAAAGGGGTTCCCTTTTTTCCGGTGGGTTCCTTCTCCAGAGGGAGAAACCGCTCACTTCTCCTCGTCCACTTCCACCTCGGCCGCGAAGCGCCCGATTTGATACGTCTCCAGATCCTCGTCCGCGACCAGACCATCTCCCTGAACCACTTCCGTCGGCGTCTGGATGCGCACAAACCGCCGCGTCCGGATCGTCCGGTCGGCCTGCTCCCAGGTGAGATGTTCGCTTTCGAGTCGTTTGCCGTCCTCTGTCACGACGACCACGTTTCCGTACGCGTCGAGGATTCCCTTTTGATCTTGGAACAACAGACTGTCGGCCGTTACGGTCGCCGAGGAGTCTCCTTGCTCGCCGAAAAGATAGATCTGGACCCGCGAGGTGTCCGCCATCGAGCGCCAGATCGAATAGGTGCTGTCGGCGACCCGGTACTGCTCCATTCGAGAGGCTTCGAGCACGGCGCGAGAGCGCCCCCCCTCAGACATTGCGAATTGGGCATCCCAGCTCACATGCTTCGGGATGGGTCCCTCCTCGGATGTCGAGGCATCCTGGTCTCCGGACTGGGTTCGATGCTCGCATCCCCCTCCCACGAGAAGCGCCCCGAGAAGGGTCGCTACGAAGAACAGACGTGATGTCCAAAACGCATCCTGTAGCATGGGATACGGACCGAACGGTGCCGGATCCTCAAGCGTCGAGGCGCGGCCGATATGTTCAATAGGAGAAACTTGACTGTTTTCGGCACGATCTTCTATACTGCACGGAACGCACACCGAATTCCACGGGTACGGGCTCGGCACAAGTTCGGTGTCAAGCTCTGTTCGTCCGACAAGACAACAGTGGGCCAGAGGTCTTTGCTCGCACCGTGAGGATCTCCACAAGGACTCATTCCGCAAAATCTCTCCTGCGTTCTATGTTTGGTACCGATTTTGCTTCGGTATGTGTGTGAAGAGGTGTAACCTTCTTCTCGATCCAGCCCCACGCCGTCCTCCGCTTGCTCTCCATAGTCGCAGGTACTCTTTTCACGGACGCCCCGTGAGACATTCTCCGCTCATAATTTTTTCGCTTAGACGATCCGTTCGCCACCATGAGCTTCGACGCCAAAACAGCCTCTTCCGAAACCGTCATCATTCACGTGGGCGAGGCTCTCGATTTCCGTAACGCGGACGAGTTTAAAACCACCTTCCAGCAGCACATTGAAAATGGGGTCCGCCAGTTTATTCTCGACTTTTCCGATACAGAGGTACTCGACTCCACGGGTCTGGGAGCCATCTTTTCCCTGTATCGGGAAATTTCATCGGACGACGGCAAGGTTGCATTCGCCGATGTGTCGGAGCCGGTTCAAGTGGTCGTGCAACTCACCCGGACGTACAAAGTCTTTCGTCAATTCCCGTCCGTAGAAGCGGCGCAAGAAGCATTCAGCGGGTAGTCGGTTCCCTGAAGATGAACTCTCCTCGATGATCGCTCCGGCTGCATGAAAACGTTTACGGAGACGTATACGGATCTCGACCGTGCAATCGACGAGGTTCGGACGCTCGCGGACGAGTGGACAGCGTCTCGGCAAAGCGGCGTCCCCGACGACAAGATGATCCATTACGCGTGCCTAGTGCTCCACGAATGGATCGCCAACCTGCACCAGCACGCCCACTTTCGCGACGACCCGCCCACGGTCAAGGTTCGCCTCAGCTGCGAGGACTGTCATATTTTCTGCTCCGTCTCCGATAATTCGGAAGGGTTCGAGATGGACACACATCTTCCTACGGAGGACGACGATCTGGAGTCGCTTCCCGAACGGGGAATGGGGCTTCGCATCATCAAGTCGTGTACCGACGACTTTTCCTACGCACCGGCGGAGGACGGTCTCTACCGCTTTGAGTTCATTATTCCCTCCGACCACGATCCATGGCTGAACACACTATTCTAGTCGTTGAGGATGACAGTACGGTTCGGGAGCTCCTGAAGTACCGTCTCGGCAAGCGCTACGACGTGTACACGGCCACAAACGGCGAGGAGGCCCTCGATCGGATCGAAGAAATCATCCCCGACCTCATCATCTCAGACATCATGATGCCGAAGATGGACGGATTCGCCCTGCAGTCGGCCCTACAGTCCGACAAGAACACCCGGGTGATTCCGTTCATCTTTCTCACGGCCCGGGCCGACGAGGAGGCGCGACAACAGGGACAGCGCAAGGGGGTGGACGACTACATCACCAAGCCGTTCGACATGGAAACCCTCCTCTCTCGGGTTGAACGGCTGCTGGAACGGGTCGATATGTTTCAGACCCAGCTCGACGCGGAAATCGGGCAGGACTTCTCCAATCGCCTGCTTCCCGAGCAGGTCCCCATCGTCGACGAGTATGAGCTCGACTTTCACAGCGAAGCGCGACAGGCCTCCGGGCCAAGTTTTACGCCTTCAGCTTCCTCAGCTACGTGCGGGGCACCCTGCACACCCTGCTCGAGGAGTCAACCTCTCCGGCGGCCCTCATGGCCCAGTTGAACGATATGCTTCTCAACGACGAGGTGCTGGAGGACACGTTCGCCACCTTCCTCCTCGTGCACTGGGACCCGAACGCCCATACGGCCACCTACGCGAACGCTGGCCATTGCCGCCCCGTCCTGATGACCCCAGACGGGCCCGACGTTCCCGAGCACAGTGATCTCATTCTCGGCCTGGAGGACGACGTGGAGTTCTCAGAGGTCACGTTGGACCTTGACCCGGGCGCCGCCCTCGTGGCCTACACAGACGGGCTGACGGAGCAGCACACCCAGGAGGGCGACATGCTGGGCGAAGACGGGGTTCGGGACCTCGTGGCGGAGGCATACGGAAGTGACGACTCCATTCAGGCCCTCCTGGACGGCGCCCTGGCCCGGAGTGCCTCCGATCAATTTGAGGACGATCTGCTCGTAACCTGGCTGCAGCGGAAGACCCCGAACGGGTAGTGTAGGGACCGTATCAATTCCGGTCTTTCCGTCCTGTCATGCAGCCGTTTCTACGGACGCCACTTCTTCTGCCCCCGAGTGGTGGGCCCGGTACTTCCGCTCCAGAAGCCCGTAGATCTCTTTGTCCAAGTATTCTCCGTCACGGCGGAGATACTCCCGCACCGTGCCCTCTTTCTGAAAGCCCATTCCCTCCACCAGGTCCCGCCACGCCGTGTGGTATTCGAACGTCTCGGCGCTGACGCGGTGGAGACTGAGCGTCTCGAAGCAGTAGGAGAGGAGAAGCGTGAAGGATTCTCGCCCGTAGCCTCGCCCCCAGTAGTCCCGGTCGCCAATCGTAATACCCACCTGTGCGTGACGATTGTGCGAGCCGATGCGCGTTGCGTAGGCAACCCCAATCAGTTTCTCATCGTCGTGGGCGTGAATCTCGAAGTTCCGGTGCGACGGGGAGGGATTGTCGCACATGCGCTCGAAGCGACTTTTGAACGCTCCAAACGACTCCTCCTCGTACGGAATCTCGCTATCGAGGCGATTTAACTCTGGGTCGTTGTTCCACCGGAAATGCGTGTGGATATTCTCTATCTGCAGAGGCGTCAACTTGACGCGACTCGTTTGAAGTGACGTGTCTTCGTGGACGGGAAGAGAGTTGGCCATGTCGGAAGCGCTTCCAAGTCGGGGGCAGCGAATTGTGGACTTCTTGCAAAGGTGCTGCGCTGCTTTAATGAAGCGTCAGGGGTCGTCGGATTCAAAGAAGCGATGGCGCACCAATCGTCGGCATTTGGTTCTTCATGCGTGCTCCGCAGCTTCCACCCCTCCAGCCTCACACGGCGCCCCTACCAAGCCCGCCGAAACATGGCGACCTGTTGCGGAGTGGATTTTCTCGGGACCCCCGCCGGCACTCGGCGCTCGTCTGATGGCGATGATCCAGCTGCGCGCCAGAGCGGGTGCCGATCGGTGATCGGGCGGTCCCATCCTGTCGTACAGCATTCACAACGCTCGCCGTTTGTCATGCCCACCGATGCCCGCGGCCACTCTGTGTCGCTCAGTGCCCCGCCCCGCCGCATCGTGTCGCTCGTGCCGAGCCAGACCGAACTGCTGGCCCACCTGGGGTTGAGGGGCGAGGTCGCCGGCATCACGCGGTTCTGCGAGCGCCCCAAGGGCTGGCGGTCCACGAAGACCATTGTGGGAGGCACGAAGCAGGTCGACGTCGAGACGGTCCGCGACCTCGATCCCGACCTCATCCTCGCCAACCATGAGGAAAACACGGCCGAGGACGTGGCGGCGCTCGACGAGATGGCGCCCGTCTTCGTGACAGAGGTCAAGGCCGTGGAGGAGGCGCTCGATATGGTTCGCACGGTCGGCACGCTCACGGATACGTCCGACCGGACCTCCACGTTGGTTGGGAAAATCATTTCCCGCTTTGAGGCCCTGCCCGATTTTTCGCCGCTCCGCGCCGCCTACCTCATCTGGCGGGAGCCCTACATGACTGTGGGCGGCGACACGTTCATCCACGACGTGATGCGGTGGGGCGGGCTGGAGAACATTTTCGGCGACCAGACGCGGTACCCCGAGGTGACGCCCGAGGCCCTCGCGGAGAACGGCCTGAACGTCGTCCTCTGCTCCAGCGAACCGTTTCCCTTTCACAAGAAGGACAAATTCACCGCCGACCTCGAAGACGCTCTTCCTGACACGCCCGTTGAGGTCGTAGACGGCCAGCCATTTTCGTGGTACGGCCCCCGCCTGCTGGACACGCCCACTTACCTGCGCGACCTCCGAGAACGCCTCCCCACCCCTCGGGCCGCGTAATCGAAGTCCACAATCCCGCTCTTCTCTCCCACTACAGCGTCAGGGCTCATTTTGAGGACAAGCATCCTTCCGGTTACTTCCGTTCCACCGTGATGCGTGAAGACGTGATGCGTACGGAAAACGGCGTCTCACGGCTCACGCATCACTTCTCATACACTGCACTCCGACTCACGCAGCACGCCCTCCTTCTCGTTCGGAAAGTTACGGTTGACGAAGTACTACCTCTTCCCTCCTACCTCTTGCCCCTCCTCCCGCGCTTTCCTACGTTGGGACCTCCGTTGTTCCAGAATACAACGCTTCCGCCATGTCCTCGTCACCCCCCCTCGCCCTCGCCTGCGCCGTCCTCATGGTTCTTTTCGCCGGGTGCCAGTCGCCCGACTCCGACGGCTCTTCTCCTGCCCAGATGGACGTGGATGCCCGGGCCGACAGCCTCACGCAGGCCGCACTCCTGGTCGACGGGCACATCGACCTACCCTATCGCCTGAACGACTTTTACGAAACCCCGGCCGACTCGACCATTGGCGGGGACTTTGACTATCCGCGTGCCCGCGCCGGAGGCCTCGACGTGCCATTCATGTCCATCTACATCCCTACCTCCCTTCAGGCCACCCCGACCGCTGCGACGAAGCGGGCCAACGCGTTGATCGACCTCGTAGAGCGGATCGCGACGCAGCACCCCGATCGCTTCACGCTCGCCACGTCGGCGGACGAGGTGCGTCAGGTCGCCGACACCGATGCCATCGCTCTCCCGATGGGGATGGAGAACGGCGCCGGCCTGGGCGGGGACCTCGACAACGTGGAGCACTTCTACGACCGCGGCATCCGCTACATCACCCTCACGCACGGGAAGCACAACCGAATCGGCGACTCCTCCTACGACGACAGCGAACCGCGCTGGAACGGGCTGAGCCCGTTCGGCGAACAGGTAGTGGCCGAGATGAACCGGCTCGGCATCATGGTCGACATCTCTCACGTGACGGACCCAACCGCGACGGATGCGATGGCGCAGAGCGAGGCCCCTGTGATTGCGTCACACTCGTCGTGCCGCCACTTCACGCCCGGTTGGGAGCGCAACGTGAGCGACGCGATCATCAAGGGCGTCGCGGAGACGGGCGGCGTCGTCATGATTACGTTCGGCTCATCATTCCTGCGAAACGAGTATCGAGAACAGGACGACCCGATCCGCGAGGACATGAACGCGCACATCGATTCGATGGGCTGGGCCGAGGACTCCCGTGAGGCCGTCGCGTACGAGGAGAAGATGCGGAAGGGGAATCCGATTGGCACCGTGGCGGACGTGGCCGATCACATCGATCACGCCGTGGACCTCGTGGGCGTGGAGCACGTGGGGCTGGGCTCGGACTTCGACGGCGTCTTCGCGCTGCCGGAGGGCCTGCAGGACGCCTCGGACTACCCCGACCTCGTCGCCGAACTTCTCCGCCGGGACTATTCGGAAAACGAGATCCAGCAGATTCTTGGTGAGAACCTGCTTCGCGTGTGGGACGAGGTGGAGGCTACCGCCAAGCGCCTTCAGCAAGATCGATAGGAGACGAGGCAGCAAATCGGCACGCCAGCTGGACAACGCGGAAGCGACCTACACCAGAAGCGCCAGGCGCCGGGACGGGCGCGTAACCGCCACGTAGAGGAGCGCGTCCTGCTCGTCGCCCCGGCACACCCGCACGTCCCGATGGTCCACGAATACCGTGTCGTAAGTGGAGCCCTGCGCGCGGTGCACCGTCGTGGCGTAGGCGT
Source organism: Bacteroidetes bacterium QH_1_64_81 (assembly GCA_003022655.1). The sequence goes on from PXSX01000022.1 coordinate 12,789, forward strand.
AGTCGACGCGCGCAAACTGCTCGCGGAGCTCGAAGAACCGGTCCCACTTTGAGGGATCATCCTGAGCCTTTTCGCGGCGGCGCTCCAGCCGCTCTTCGTAGCGCTCAAACTCATCCTCGTGCAAGACGTGGACCGTCCGCGTGAGGCCGCGGCCCGGCGTGCGTACCTTCAGTTCCCACACCGTCCACTCGCTCTGATCGTCGGCCTCAAACGTGTCGACGGTCGCCTTTTTGACGCGCACCTCCGCCGTAGCGCTCGGCGCGGATCTCGCGGTTGTAGCGGCGGACGGTCTTGTTGCGGTAGGCGAGCATGCGGGCGTGGGTAGCGTCCTCGGCGAAGGCCTCCGTGTCGAACGTGCGGAGGACGCTGTCGAGAAACTCCTCGCGGTCGCGCGTGACGGCGACCCCCTTCCCGTCCTCGAACTTGCTGCCGAAACGCCCGTCGGCCCCGGTGCGGATCTTGGTCGCCAGTTCCAGGATGGGATTATCGGCGGCTTGGCGGTGGATCGTCTCCAGGGTGGGCCCGGGCACGTCGAGCGCGGGCGACGGCTCCTCGTTCACAGGCGGAAGCTGAGCCGGATCGCCCACGAAGAGCCACTGCACCCAGAAGGGAGCGTCCTCGATGTGCGACCACTCCTCGCGCCCAATCATGGAGGCCTCGTCGACGATGACGACGCCCTCAGTGAAGTCGCGCTCCTCCTCCGCCACGAGCTCGTACTCCCCCTCCTCCGTGGGGTTCAGGCGCAGGCCGAGAAATGAGTGGAGCGTCTGCATCTGCACGGGCGCGTCGCCCAGTTCGTCGCTCAGCACCTGCACGGCCTTGTGGGTGGGGGCGCAGACGGTGACGGCACAGTCCTCGTCCAGAAGCTGCTCCACGAGGCGACTCACGAGGTACGTCTTGCCCGTGCCGGCGTACCCGCGCAGGCCCGTGAACCGCTCGCCGCGGGCGAGGCGGTCGTAGACCCGATCGTAGGCCTCCTGCTGATCTTCGGTGAAGGGGGCATCGGCATAGGTCGGCATCGACTCGACAAACCGCCCATTCGAACCGGGCGGGAGTCATTCAGAAGATGAAGCGTACAGAACCTGTTCGGCGAGCGGATGGAACGCCGAGACCCGCGAAGTCGCAGGCCCAGAGGCCCCGCCAAACAGGCTCACAGTGAATTACAGGGATGAGGGGCCACGGAGGGCCGACGAGACCGACGCAGCCTCGGTGTGCTGCTGCGTCAGGTACTCTAGGTGCTGCCGGAAGCCCCACATCACCCCCAGATGGATGAGGGCCTGTGTGCTGCTGTAGACGTACCAGGGCAGGCGCGGTGAAAAGTCGTGCACGGCTGCCAGGACGGCTCGTCCGCCCAGTATTTTGCGAAATTCGAGCCGTCCGGATCGTTCCCCCTCCCCCACCAAGAGGCCCTTGGTGACGAGGAAGAGCTGTCGCCCCTCGGGGCTCCGATCGGGAACGAAGCGAAGCGTAAGGAGGGTGCCCACCGGTCGGAGTTCGAAGTGCGCCACGCGCCCGTGCTCCACGTGCACCTGAAGCAAGGGCCACCCGAAGCGCGGGAGCCAGCGCAGATACTCATTTGCCACGTCGCGCGCCGAAAAGTCGGGCGGGCACGGCATCCGTTGCACCGACCGGGCCACGCTCCGGTCCCGGATGACGGCATCCACGCGGGGCCGGAGCTCATCGCGCGGATTGGGCAACGGCCGCCCTTGATCGTCTACAGAGGCGTCCACAGCGTCCTCAAACGACTGCGCGTCCCGTTGCAGCCACGCCTGCATCTCGTTCGGCTGGACCTGCGCCTGGTACCGAAGGCTATCGACGACGGGATTCACGAGGGCCCACGGCACGCCGCCGAACAGCCACACCCAAAGCTTGGAGAGACGCGGCGATTCCATGGGCACCGTCGTCGTGTGTCGCTCCAACCCCAATACGCGAGCCGTGCGCAGGAGCATCTCGTGGTAACTCATCACGTCCGGCCCCCCGATGTCGTACACCGCTCCGTAGGTGGCCGGATTGCCAAGGCATTTCTTCAGGGCGCGCACCACGTCGCGGCGGGCAATCGGCTGGGTCTCGGCCTGGGTCCACGAGGGAAGCACCATCACGGGCAGCCGCCGCACTAGATTCAGCAGCAGACGCAGCCACGTGCCCCCCGCCCCCACGATGAGACCGGCCCGAAGCGTCGTGAGGGGCACGGAGGTGGATCCGAGGGCCTGCTCCACCTCCAACCGCTGGCGGAGGGAAAACGGCAGGTCCGGCGTGTCGTCCGGCACGAGCGCACCGAGATAAAGAATCTGCTTGATCCCCTTCGTTTCCGCCGCCCGGGCAAAATTGTCTGCCTGCAGGAGATTGAGGTCAGCCACTTGGCCTTGCGACAGCCGAGCGGACGGCAGCATCGAGTGGACGAGATAGATGGCGTAGTCGACCCCGGCGAGTACGCCTTGCACCGCATACCGATCGAAAAGATCGCAGTGTCGCCATTCTACGCCGGACGCTGAGGTCGCGTTGACATGGGCCCGGACCGGCGAGTGAGTCAAACCAATGAGATCGTAGTCCGCCGAGAGGGCATCCCATACAGCCGTCCCCACAGAACCCGTAGCCCCGGCGATGGCAACGGTCGGACGATGAGAGGCAGACTCGACCATCGGAGAGCACCGTGGTGAAGAACCAATGCAGGCAGCGGAGCGGTCCGCCCAAAAAGAAAAGGCCCGTCCCGACCGCTGTCGGGACCGGCGCGAATGGCGGAGAGGGGGGGATTCGAACCCCCGAAACGGCTCATCACCGTTTACTCCCTTAGCAGGGGAGCGCCTTCGACCGCTCGGCCACCTCTCCGTCGTCTGCTGAGGTGATATGTCGCACCGCCGAGAGTGTTGCAGAACCTGTTTGGCGGACTGTCTACGGCCTGTGACTTCGTGGATCTCGTGCAGAACGGCTTCTTCACTCCCCCGGTAGTTCCACTACAGGGGTCGTTTGTCGGGTAATCGCACTCTGCCGGGCCCGATTGTACTCCAGGGTGAGGTCTTCGATCAGTTCCTCGGCGTTTTCCGTGGCATTGTCCATTGCCACCATGCGGGCTCCCTGTTCGGCGGCGTTCGACTCCAGTAGCGCCCGCCACATCTGGTAGTAGAGGAACCGCGGCACGAGCTCGTCGAGCAGCCCGCGTGCGTCGGGCTCGAAGATATAGTCGATGGCCTGCCCGTTCTCGGGAAGATCGAACACGTCCGCCTCCTCTCGCATCACCGGCGTCTCGAAGCGCTCCTCCGGAATGGGCAGCAGCGGCTCTACGATCTGGTTCTGGACGATCGTATTCTTGAACTCGTTGTACACGACCATCACCTCGCCCCAAATGCCCCGCTCAAAGCCCTCCACAGCGTCCTGCACCACCTGCCGAGCAATGTCGAAGCTGAGATCGTCGAAGATGCCCTGATAGTCTCCGACAAGGCGGACGTCGCGCTTTTTGAAGTGGGTGTATCCCTTCTCCCCCACGCAGAGCAGAAACAGTTCGTCGTCTCGCTTCTCACGAGCGTAGGAGGTTTCGATCAGATTCTTGGCGGTCTCGATCGCGTCGCTGTTGAAGGAGCCGCAGAGCCCACGGTCGGCCGTGATCACGATCACCAGGGCACCGGTGGCCTCGTTGGGAGCCTGAAAAAACGAGTGCGCAGTCGGATCAAGTTCTCGCTTCAGGTGATTGGTAAGTTCACGGATCTTGTACGCGTACGGCCGCGCCTGAAAGATCTGCTCCTGCGCCCGGCGCAGTTTGGCCGCTGCCACCATCTTCATGGCCCGTGTCACCTGCTTG
>PXSX01000023.1 GCA_003022655.1 Bacteroidetes bacterium QH_1_64_81
GATGCCGGCCCGGATCATGAGCGGAGCGCCGCTCGGCAGGCCCTCTTCGTTGGGCTGGAAGAACACGCGGACGCGACCCTGGAGGTCTTCCCGGTGCTCATGGAGGACCAGCGCCACTCCGATGCCCATGGCCGTGTGGGCGTCGTGGCCGCACAGGTGCGCCACATTGGGGGTTTGCGACCGGTAGGGCACTCGCTTTTGATCCTGCGTGGGAAGTGCATCAATGTCGGCCCGGTACCCCACCGCCCCTCCAGACGCTGTGCCCTGGATGTCGACGTAGAGGCCCGTTCCGGCAACGGGGCCGTGCACGTCGAGCCCGTAGGCCTCAAGCGTTTGCCGAATGAAACGCGCCGTGTTGTGCTCCTCCATTCCCACCTCTGGGTGACGGTGGAGGTGGCGACGAACGCCGACAAGCACCTGGGCGAGAGATTGGTCCTCGCCGGCGATGTCCGCGATTGAGTCCGGAAGAGAAGAGGGATTTTTGGGAGTGGTACTAGAGAGCATGCGGAACGGTGGCCTCATTTGGAACGAACGGCGCTCCGGTAAACTGCCTGCGAAAAACGCAATCGCCGGGACGTTTCCTCTACGGGCCGATTCCCTGAGAGATTCGCGAACCCCCGTCTACACGAGATCTGCGAAGTCGGCTCGTTCAGGTGAGCCCCAGGTACTTGCGAAGCGTCCACTCGCTCGCCAGAAGGACGAGGATGGCGAGCAGGAAGAGAGACGTTCGCCAGAGCTCCGCTTCGGAGGTCTGCCGAACGACCTCGCTCGAGAATGAGGAACGACGATCTAAGTCGCGCGGCAACTGCTGGACGGTCTGCGGCGTGTAGGCAGTGCCCCCCGACCGCGCGGCCACCTGCTGCATGAGGACGGCGTCGGAGCGGGGGGTTTGGTATTCGAGCCGGAGAGGGGCGACGGAAAATTTGCCCTGATCGGTGCCCAGTTCGGTGCCCTCTAGGCGCGCCACCGCGTCGTAGCGATAGCTGCCCTCGGGCAAGGTGCCTACGTCGAGCGTGTAGCGGCCCTGTCCCACCGGATCCATCGTGTACGGGTACACCTGCCCTGTAAACGAGACCGGCTCGTCGCCGTCGAACGTGGAGGACACCGGCCGCACGCGGACCGGCGAATCGTCGGCCTCGGTGCTCACCCAGCGGAGCAGGTTGGAGGCAAGGCCCGGCCACAACGGATCGGCCGGCTCCAGCTGCGACGGCAGGAGTGCCCATCGCCACACGCCGGTGCCCAGGAAAGCCCCCGTCCGCAGGCCCGCCCGGCTCCGAACGACGAGGAGGGGGGCGGCGTCCGACCCCGACGACGGGGGCGCTGTGGCCAGGACGCGGGCATCGAGCGTGGGCGTCCAGTCGACCGCACTTCTTTGGAGGGGCGGAAGGCGTTCGAAGAGGGCCACGTCGGCATCCTCGATCCGAAAGACGGGATGCTGCCGCCCTTTCTGGGCAACGGTGAAGGGGGACTCGACGAAGTCCGTGGTCGCCCTGCTGGGCGTGGCGGGCAGCACCGATTCAAAGTGCTGACGCCACGCAGCAAGGTCTGTCTGGCGATCCAGGAAAAACAAGGCCGGGGTGCCGTCGTCCTCAATCAGCATCGCGATCCGCTCCACCACGTCGGTGGGCACCGGATCGCTCGGAAAGCCAGCGGCGACCACCACGTCGAACGTCGAGAGGTCGTCCGGGAGGGGCCCGCCAATGAACGAGCCGTCCGGCTGCGGGATGCGGGCGGTGACCTCCGTGTCGGCGTCCCGCTCGTAGACGCGGCGGACTGCCGTGACGTTGGGGGAGGGGGCCGCGCCCAGCAGAAGAACCTGCCGCTTGCTCTCGAGCACGCGCAGGGAGACGGTCTGCACGTTGTTGCGGGTCGTCACCTCGCCGGGCAGCTCCGAGGCGCGCACAGTTAGTTGCTGGAGCCCGGCCGCCGTGGGTTCAAACGTCAGGTCGATCGAGGCTTCTCCCGTGCCGGTGGGCAGGCGCACCGTGCCCCGATCCAGCGTCTGCCCGTCCTGTTCGAGGGTCACCGTCACCGATTCGCCCCGCCCGTCCGTCGCCGTGAGGGTCGCCCGGACCGGCACCCTTGAGTCGAGATAGGCGCGGTCGTTCGTCGCCACGCTGCGAAGGCGCAGGTCGCGGCTCCGGGTGGTGTCGCCTACCGTGACGGTATGGATAGGGACCGGCGACCGGTCGGCCACGCGCAGCGGGTTTCGGCCCGTGTTGTACTGACCGTCGGAGACGAGCACGATGCCTTGCAGGTTGGTGCCCTGGAGTTCCTCGGGCACTCCTTGCAGGGCGCTGGCGAGGTCCGTCCGCGCGCCGTCGAATCGGAGGGAGTCGGCGGTGGGACCGGGAAGGGCGCGGAGGGCCGACCCGGCCCCAAAGAAGCGAACCGAGCCGGACACCTCGTCGTCCCCGAGCGTCTCCAGGATGGGGCGCACCGAGTCGCGGGCCGTCGCCACGCTGGGGGACTGGTTTCCGGCCGTCACGACGCGCATGCTCTCGCTGTCGTCCACCAGCACCGCCAGCACCGGCGTGAGTGCCAGGAACCGAAGGCCGCCCAGCAGGCCCCGCCACCCCGCGCCCAGCGGCGGGACGGTGATCCGGTAGCTCCAGTACGTGAGCCCCCCCGCCACCGCCACGCAGAGGAGAAGCAGCCAGGGACTATAACCGAACGTAAACGCCATTATGGGGAAGGGGGCATGTTTCTTGGTCGTGAGCAATGGCCGTTCTAATCAAAAATTGTGACGACCCCCGCGGCGTGGTGTCCCGTGTCCGTGTCGATCGCGTAGTGGTATCGTCCCGGCGGGAGGGCGGATACGTCGAGAGCGAGCCGATTGGGGCCGGGGTGGCCCGTCCGCTCAATGTGCCGCACCCGGTGTCCGAGGGGCGTATGGAGGGCGGCCTGGAGCGTGGAGGTGTGCGGTGGGGCCGACACCGGCACGACGAGAGCCGAGTCGGCAACGGAGCGGTACGGCGCAGACACCTGAAGGTCCGACGGCGGCGACCGCCGCGCCTGCCATTCGGCGGCCCGCACGGCCCAGTCGGCGTCGACGATGCCCCAGCCGTGGGTCATGTCAGGGGCGTGCGACTGCGACGCGGTTTCCCGCAGCATCCGGCGCACCTCGACGGGGCCGAGCGACGGGTTCACCTGGAGCATCTGTGCCACGATGCCCGTCACCTGTGGGCCCGCAAACGAGGTGCCGCCCACCCGCGCGTACTGCCCATCGTTCCAGGCAGCCGGAATCCGCTGCCCCTGCACCAGCACGTCCGGCTTCCGGCGGCCGTCGGCGGTGGGGCCGCGGGCGCTGAACGGAGCCAGCGACGAGTCGGGCGCGATGGCGCCCACCGCGATGGCCGAGTCGGCGTCGGCGGGGGTATTGACGTAGAACCAGCACGCGTCCGGGTCATCGCAGCCGCTGTTACCCGCGCTCACCACCACCGTGACGCCCAGCTGTGCGGCCCGGTCTACCGCCCGGGTCGTAAGGGCCGTGTCGCCGTCCAGGTCCGCGGGCGAGTAGCTACGCTGCCCTTCGTCGAACGTCGTGTAGCCGATCGACACGTTCACCACGTCCGCGCCCTGCCGGTGGAGCCACTCCAGGCCCGCCACGAAGTTGTCCTCCTCCACGTTTCGCTCAAACTGCGTGTGCTCCGTCGTAGCCCCCAGCACGGTCGCCCTGTAGGCCGGCCCCACGAGTGAGCCCGGATCATAGCCGGCGGTGACGGACGCCACGCCCAGTCCGTGATTCCCGCCCTGCGCCCCGCCCGTGAAATTGCGGAGGGCCGCGAGCCGCTCATCGGCCCGCAGCGTGGAGAAGGCCGGATGGCGAAGCCCGTTGAAGTGAGCGTCCAGAAAGCCGACGCGAA
>PXSX01000024.1 GCA_003022655.1 Bacteroidetes bacterium QH_1_64_81
TCGAGGGACACGTCGGCGGGAGTCGGGTCGTCCTGACGCTGCTGGCGCTCCAGGTCTCGGAGCTTCGAGAGCAGGCCCTGACCATGATTGCTTTGCATCATGTAGAGAATGGCGCCCTTCCCCTCGTGCTCCACGCGGAGCAGGGCCTCGGCCAGCTGTTCGCTGTAGTCTTCGCGCCGCGCCGCCAGCACGTCCCCGAGCACGTTCTGGGAGTGGACGCGCACGAGCACGGGCTCGTCCTCGGCCCACTCGCCCTTGAGGAGGGCCAGGTGCACGTCGCCGGTGAGGGTTTCCTGGTAGGCCACCACCCGGAACGCGCCGAACGCCGTGTCGAGTTGCACCTCGGCCTCCCGCTCGATGAGGCGCTCGTTCTGCATCCGGTAGGCAATCAGGTCCTGGATCGTGATGAGAGGCATGTCCAGGGCCTGAGCCCGCTCCCGGAGCTGGGGAACGCGGGCCATGGTCCCGTCCTCGTTCATGATTTCGACGAGGGCGCCGGCCGGTTCGAATCCCGCGAGCCGCGCAAGGTCCACGGCCGCTTCGGTGTGGCCGGCCCGGCGCAGCACTCCGCCAGTGCGGGCGCGGAGGGGAAACACGTGGCCGGGGCGTGCGAAGTCGTAGGGGGAGGCCTCGGGATCGGCCAGGGCGCGAATGGTGGTTGCCCGGTCGGTCGCCGAAATGCCCGTGCTCGTGCCCTGCCGGTAATCGACCGAGACCGTGAACGGGGTGTTATAGAGCGAGGAGTTTGACTCGACCATCAGATCGAGGTCGAGCTCGTCGGCTCGCTCAGGCGTGATGGCCGTACAGAGCAGACCCCGGCCCTCCTTCGTCATAAAGTTGACGAGGTCGGCCGTCATCGCTTCGGCGGCCCCGATGAAGTCGCCCTCGTTCTCGCGGTCCTCGTCGTCCACGACGATGGCGAGGCCTCCGGACCGGATTGTGGAAAGGGCCTCTTCGATCGAGTCAAACGCCGCCTCGGACGATGATGGTGGGGAATTCGTTGGGGGGTTCATGGCAGTGGGAGCGACCTCTCGCAACGTTCAACCCCGAAACGAGCGAAGAATGTGCAGGGGCCGCTATTCCTCGTCGTTGGCGAGGCTTGCGATTGAGTCCTTGTCGAAGCGAAGCCGCGTGCCTTTGCTGTCGACCTGGGCCAGGACGCTGTCCTCGTCGATCGTCTGAACGGTACCGTGGATGCCGCCCACGGTCACGATTTTGTCACCCTGCTCCAGGTTGTCCACCATCTCCTGGTGTTCCTCCTCCCGCTTCTGTTGGGGGCGATAAATGAAGAAGTAAAAGACCCCGATGATGAGCACGAGCGGAAGCAAGAGACCAGCAAATCCTCCTCCGCCACTGCCGGATTGACCGACGAGAAGCACCGGGTCGAGGGCGGAAAGAAGTGAGGTAAGCATGATGGGTGACAGTCAGAAGGTCAAAATTCGGGGAGGAAAAGCGGCGAAACCACAACCAGCAGCGCCGCTCGTTCCAGGTGAGAATATACGCGAGGAGGAAGGACCGGTTCGAGCGTGCGTCGGCCGCGACAGACACAAAAAGAAAAGGGCAAGCGACCCGCAGCGCGCCGCTGCGACCTCCTACCGCTGCTGCCTTCCGGCCCTGACGGGGTTCAGAGGGAGCTGGCCGTGCGGG
>PXSX01000025.1 GCA_003022655.1 Bacteroidetes bacterium QH_1_64_81
TCGACGCTGGGCAACGCGCCGTCGAGCGGCATCGAGCCAGTGTTCATGCACAGCTACATTCGCACCTCCGAACAGCCGGCCCTGCCCGAGGGCATCAACCGCCCCTCAATGTCGCCTACGGCCTACGAGGTTGGTCAGGACATCGATGCGAACGGCACGGCATGGGTTGCCGAGGAGCAGGGAGACGAAACCGTGCTCCGGTGCCAAGAGGACGACCACACCCACTGGCAGATTCACCCCACCCGCGGCATCTGCAAGGACCAGGAGGTGAAGGACTATGCGGTCCGTCACATGGAGGACGACGGCACCTGGGACCCGGATGCCGAGTGGGCCGTCACGACCCGCGACCTGGACGTGGACGACCACCTTACGCAGATGAAGGCGCTGGCACCCTTTGTGGACAGCTCCATGAGCAAGACGGTCAACGTCCCGAACGACTACCCTTTCGAGGACTTCAAGGAGCTCTACAAGAAGGCGCACGCAACGGGTGTCATCAAGGGGGTCACCACCTACCGCGCCGGAACGATGAGTGCCGTCCTCTCTGGCGACGACGCGGATGAGGAAGACGGCGTCCCGCGAACCGAAGCGCCCGACCGTCCCGACACACTGCCGTGCGCCATCCACCGGGTCCGGTACCGGGGCGATCACTGGACCATTCTCGTTGGCTTTCTCGACGACGATCCCTACGAGGTCTTTGCCTTCCAGTCAGAAGGCGAGACGCCGCTCTTCGACGACTATAGCGATCGGATCGACGAGGGGTACATTCGGAAGAACGACAGCCGGCACTACTCCCTGCTCGGACCCGACGGCGAGGTGGTGATCGACGACATTACCAGCCACATGCCGTCCGACGGGGTGCGGGAAGAGACGCGACTCGTGTCCACGGCGCTGCGCCACGGATCGAAGATCGGCTTTTTGGTGGAGCAGCTGGAGAAGGCTGAAGGGTCGATCGCCTCGTTCGGACAATCCATGGCGAAGGCGCTCCGTGCGCACGCGACCGACCATGAGGTGACCTGCGACAAGTGTGGTTCCTCGAGCGTCCGCCACGTCGAGGGCTGCATGGAGTGCGCGGACTGCGGCCACTCCCGGTGCAGCTAGACGGAACTGGGCCTGTTCTCAGCGAACGGGCACGAGGATGCCTACAACATTCGACCCGAAAGCAGTGGGCCCGACCCCGACCGGTCGGGCCCATCTGCATTGTGAGGCAAACTGGCATTGTACACCAATATCGTCGGGGTTGGTCACGTCTCGTTGGGACAAACCTGTAGTCCCGCGTTTTTTCTTGGGGACTGGCGTTTCGGAGGACAGCACCCGCTTGACTCGGCGAGACAATTGTCCGAAAAGAAGAAGAAAAGATGTCCGTCTTCGAAGACGCGTTGGTCCCTAACCAGCGAGGAGCGAAAGGACTGTTGACAGGCAATTTGGAAGATTTGTACTCCTGACTCCGAGGTGCAGCCGATTCGCGACTGGTTCATGGGTACTTACGACAAAGAATTGCCGCGTCGCAACTATTTGACGGCTTCAACATCTAAATAATCCCCACCGTCCGCCAGTCCTCCAAAGGCTGGCATTCTTCATCACAATTCTCAACAGAACCATGAGCCACTCAAAAGAACCATCCTCGGTTGAGCGAGAGCTGATCGA
>PXSX01000026.1 GCA_003022655.1 Bacteroidetes bacterium QH_1_64_81
AGGCCGACGCCCGACTCCACGGGAGCGAATGGTCCCTCTCGGCGTCGGGACGGCCCTTTGCCTCTGTCCCCGTCGTCGAAGTGACAAACGGTCGCGTCCAACATCTCGACATCGGCCCGTTCCTCCAGGACACGACCCAGTCGAGTGCCCTCCAGGGCTCTTTCCAGGGTCGGGTCCAGGGGACGACTCCCGAGACCCTCCAGCTCGACACCCGCCTGACGCTGGACACCTCCCGGATCAACCGCCAGGAGATTTCGGAGGCCTCCCTCGAGGCAACGATCCGGGACAGCACGCTCCAATCCGCCCTGACGCTGGACACGCCACAGGGCGGCACGCAACTCACGATGGAGGCCCGCCCGTTCGACGCGACGCCCCGCTACGACATCTCGGACGCGACGTTCGACGACCTGGATCTGGGCGCCCTGGCCGGCATGTCCGGCCTCACGACTGATCTCTCCGGCGGACTCACCTTCACCGCCCGCGGCGGACCGCCGTCCGACCTCGCTCTTTCCGGCGAACTGACGCTCCGGGAATCCACCATCAACCGGGCCGCCCTCTCAGAGGGCCGCCTCTCGGTGACCACGGAGCAGGGCCGCCTGGAGGCCAACGGGGAGGTTGCCGTGGCCGGGGGCTCGCTCCGGCTTCGCGGCCACCTCGACAGCCTCGACCACACGCCCAGCTACGCGCTCACGACCACCGCCCGCACCCTCGACGTCGACGCCCTCGCCGGGCTCGACTCCCTGCAGTCTAGCCTCCGGGCCGCGCAGTGGTCCGTGAAGGGCCGGGGGGCCGCGCTGGACAGCCTGTCGGCCTCGATGCGTTTCTCGGCCGACTCCGTGGAGGTCGGCGAGCTTCGCGCCGACACGACGAGGGTCGCGGGAACCGTGGACGGAGGACTCTTCCGCCTCGATACCCTTACGGTTCAGTCCAATGCGGTGGAGGCGCGGGGCCAGGGGACCGTCGCGCTCACCGAACAGGCCGGCGCCTCGGACTTCGACCTGCAGGCAACGGTCACCGACGCGGCGTCGCTGGGTCGCCTCGCGGGACTCTCCTCCCTGCGGCTCCAACGAGGGACGGTGGACGCTCACGTTTACGGACCAGTGGGGGGTCAGCAATTCGATGGGACGGTGGAGCTCGATGGATTGATCTACGACGACGTCCGGCTCGGCGACGTAATGAGTTCGTTCAAGGGACAGCGCGGCACCGATCAACTGATTGATCGCTTCGAGGTTGAGGTCGACGCCGGCTACCTCGCCGCGGTCGACCTCACAGCCACCCAGACGCGCCTGCAGGCCACTTATGACGGGACCACGGTCCATGTATCGACGGACATAGAGCTGGACTCGGGGCACGAGGCCCGTCTCAAAACCTCCTTCCAGCCAGCGGCCGAGCCTCTGAGCATTCATCTCCATCAGCTTACCGCGCGCCTGGGCCCCGACCAGTGGTCGCTCGCCCGGGAAACCTCCCTCCGCATCGGGGACGCGTATCGCGTCGACAACCTGCGCCTGGAAAGCGGGGCGCAGTACATTGAGGTCGACGGGGTCGTAGACCCGAGTGGCTCGCAGGATTTTCGAGCGTCTTTGGAGCAGGTGCGCCTCGGCGGCTTTGCCCCGTTGCTGGGCCTCTCCGGGCTCGACGGGACCGCCACGGGACAGATGAGCCTTGGCGGTGCCGCGTCCGCCCCCACGCTCGACGGGACCCTCGACCTCGCCCTCCGCTCGGACGAGGACGACGTGGGGACCCTTCGCCTGGACATCGGCTACAAAGACCTCGAGGCGACCCTTGATGCGCGACTGACGCACCGGGACGGAAGCGAGTTGGCGGTGGCCGGCTCGGTGCCCGCGGACCTTCGCCTCCAGGCCCCCTCCCCGGCGAACGTGTCCGATCGGCCCGTTCGGCTCGAGGCTTCCACCGATGGCTTTCCCATCGACTGGGTGGATCCCTTCTTCGACTCGGCCACCCTGCATTCGATCACTGGCACCCTTGCTGCAGACGCCGACATTCGCGGGACGCTCGGTCAGCCCGAGCTCTCGGGATCAGCGTCGATCTCCGACGCCGGGGCCACCCTCCCCACCCTCGAAACCACCTACCGGAACGGCACAGCGACCCTTCAGCTTTCGGACAACCAACTGACGCTCGAAAGTGCCCGCGTCCGCACCTCCAACGGTGGCTCCCTCCGGGTGAACGGCCTCATCAAACTCCCAAAGCTTACGGTCGGCGAGTACGACCTGACGCTCGACGCCTCCGACTTCCTGGCCATCGACACGCCGGCCTATCGCCACGTCGTGGTCGACGGCACGATGACACTCCGCGGCACCGTTCGCCGTCCGTCGCTCACGGGCGACGTGCAGGTGAAGCAGGGAAGCGTACATTATGCCGAGGTCCGCGCCGCGAGCGGCTCCGGACTGTCGACGGTGTCGCTCGGCGCACAGGACCGGTTGACACTCGAAGAGCGGTTTGGGCTTCGCCTTTCCGCGGCCGACACGACCACGGTCGATACCTACGCGGCCCTTGCCATGGATCTCAACGTGGGAATTCAGAGCGATACGTGGTTCCGCTCCACCAGCACCCCTGAGATGAATGTGCAGTTTACGGGGAGCCTGGACGTGCAAAAAGAGCCCGATCAGAATGCGCGCGTGTTCGGCACCATCGAGGCCGTCGAGAGCCACAGCACGCTTCGCCAGTTCGGGCAGGAGTTTCAAATTACGGCGGGGACGATGACGTTCAACGGCGATCCGGCCATGCCCTACCTCGATCTGACGGCGGTCTACGACCAGCAGGCGCGGCGGAGCCAGAGCCCCGAGGTCCGCATCACCCTGTCGCTCTCCGGTCGTCCCGACGACCTCTCCCCGTCGCTGTCGTCGGAGCCGTCGATGAGCACGCGCGACATCCTCTCCTATCTGGCCACCGGACGCCCCGCCGACAAGCTCTTCACCGGCGGTTCGGAAGGGGGCAGCCTTGCCACACAAGTGGCCCTGGGACAGGCCTCCACCTTCGTCGAGAACCTGGCCGCCAGCGAGCTCGGCCTGGACGTGGTCCGGCTCGACGTGCGAACAGAGGGGGCGTCCTACCTCACCATGGGCCGCTACCTAACGCCGCGATTCTTCGCGTCGATCGATCAGCCCATCCTCACCCCCTCTTCGCAAAGTTCCATCCAGTCCACCGCGCTCATCCCGGACGTGACTCTCGAGTACCGGCTTTCCGACTACCTGCGACTCCGCTCCCGCACCAACCAGCAGTCCCTGCAGCTCAACCTGCTCTTCGAGTACGCGTACTGATCTCGCTTCCCAATCAGGAGACCGCCACGAAACGGACGTGGGCCGCCGACCTCCTCGGCAAGCGCACTTCTGTTGTAACCTGTTAACGTTCAACGTTCTAACGTTAGAACGTTCGTGGAGTATCACGTCATTCAGTACGCTGATATTGCTGATTGGGTCACGTAACACGAAGCCCCAACTCCCCTACCAGGTCCCCCCACCGGCCAAAGACGGTGCGCGCCGTGTCGCGAAGCTGCGGCTCGTGCCCCATTGCGGCCCGCCGGATCGCGCCCGCGTCCAGTCCCTCCTCGGCCAACTCGTCTGAAACGTCGTCGTCATCCACGCCACGGGTTTGGGCGTCCCCTCCAGGTGGCAGAGCAGGCCGTAGGCGTTGTCCCCGTAGCGGAACGCCTGATGTTCGGTCTGCGCGGAGCGGGCGAGCGACACCGCCCCGTCCGGCAGCGCGAACACGTCGCCATGCCAGTGAAACGCCGTGAACGGGTCGCCGACGCCAAACAGCGGATCGTCCCGATGGATGCGAACCGTGTGGTGCGAGACGCCGCGGTCGTCGGGCGCGGTGGCAATGGTGCCGGGCGGCTCGAGCCGGACGTGCTAGAGGATGAGGACCTCGGGCATCGTCAGTCGAGGAGTGCGTCGGCGAGACTCGACAGGTCGGGCACGGTGAGCACCGGGTCGGTCTGTGGCGTCGGCGGATCGAACCGCTCGCCGTACCGCCGCACCCACACGCATGAGAGGCCGAGGCGGCCGGCAGGAGTCACGTCGTGATACACGCTCTGGGCGACGTGCAGGAGCCGGTTCGGGGGCACGCCGAGCTGAGTGAAGGCCGTCTCGAAGGGCACCAGGTCCGGCTTGTAGGTCCGCACCTGCTCGCCGGTGATTACGTCGTCGAAGTCGACGTGGAAGTGCCGCGCGGTGTCGCGGAAGAGGTCGTCGTCCACGTTCGAGACGATGGCGAGGCGGAAGTGCTCGCCCAGTCGACGAAGGGCGTCATTCGTGTCGTCGAAGGGCGGCCAATCGCCCACGGAGTCGGCAAAGCGCTCGACCTCGGCGTTGGTGGGCGTGAAGCCGAAGTGATCGCCGAAGCGACGTGTCACCCGTCGCAGCACCTCGCGGTATTTCACGTGATCGCCCGCTTCTACGTCGCGCTCGAACCGGCCGTACAGGCGAAAGAGCTCCTCGTCGTCGATGTCCACCTCGTGCGCACGCAGGATCGGCTGCAGGGCCGCCGAGATTCCCGTCGCCCAGTCGACGAGCGTGCCGTAACAGTCGAAGGTGAGGACATCGTACTGGTCGAGGGCGAGGGACATTTGCCAGGGCAGAGAGTTGAATCAGGGAGGCCGTTTCGCACATCTCGATTCGCAATGCCGGGGGCAGTGTTCCCCGACTCGACGTCATTATTCGCGCACGAGCACGTCGGACTGTTCGATGAAACGACTCGCTTCGCGGAGTCTTCGCTCCACGTACTCAGGCGAATATCGCTCCAACTCATAGTCACAGTGCTCCCGTTCCGTTTGCAATTGTGCAGGGAGACTGGATCCGCACGATCGGGATTCACTGGCTACGAGGACACCGGCACCCGGCGATTCATCTGGGAGCGCCGTATTACGTACAGGAGCACAAGCAGCATCCCACCCAGCAGCACCGCGAGGCCGAGGAAGGCCAGCCCCCAGCCCAGCAGATCCGCCGCGGCGCCCGTCGCAACACTGCCGCTGGCCCCGAGCACCATGTAGGCCGTGCGGATGAGCCCGAAGCCGGCGCTACGCTCGTCGTCGCCCAGGTGGTCCATGAACTTGGGCAGGAGCGCCGCGCCCCAGCCCATGGCCAACCCGGCACAGACGACGGCGCCCCCCACCATCCACAGCCCTTCTCCCCCCACGAGCACGCCGTAGCCGAGGACGCCCACGCCCACGGTCAGGGCGGCGGCCGGGTACCGACCGATCCGGTCGGAGAGGGTCCCGACCGCGGGCTGCGTAATCCCCTGCACCCCAAAGTACGCCGAGAAGAGCGCCCCGGCGAGGGGCTCGCCGTAGCCGTGGTATTCGATGAGAAAGGCCGGCAGAAAGGACGCGGTGGCCTGCCAGACGAACGCCCCCACGACGGACAGGCCCGCCGTGAGCGCGATGGGCGGTCGGGCGAGGAGTTCGAGGAGGGGACGTCCCCGGAGACGACTCCACACCGACACGTCCGGCCGGATCGGCTCCGTCGGCCGCACGACCGCGGCGAACAACGCGGCGGACGGAGCGGCGACGAGCCCCCCCAGCGCGACGGCCCAGCGCCAGCCCAGCCACACGCCAACGCTCCCGGCCGCCAGCGGGATGAGGACGCCCGCGACTGGAGCGCCCGCGGTGTGGAGGCCGATGGCCAAGCCCGTGTTGGGCAGAGTACGGGTCAGTAGCGACGTGGCAACGCTGAAGTGGAGGCCCGCCACGCCCCCTAGGGCCACAGCGGCGACGAGAAAGACCGGATATGTCGGGGAGACGGCGAGCAGCCCACTGGTTACCGCCGTGCCGACGACGGCTACGAGGATGATGCGCCGTTCGCCGTAGCGGTCGGCCAGCAGGCCGCTGGGAAACTGCGCGGCGGCGTACGCCCCCCACATGCCCGTCAGGGCCAGCCCGATGGCCCCGTTGGAGACCGCGAGGGCACTGCCGATGGCGGGGACGACCGGACTGATGGCCAGCCGGGCCGCCATCGTCGCGAAGAAGGCCAGGGTGCACGCGCCGAGCACCGCCCCCTGGTACGACCACAGTTTCACGAGAGAAGTGGAGGATCAAACGAGAAGTACGGCGGAGATTTGATGCAGGGTACGGCGGTTCCAGGAAACCAGTTTGAAAGTAAACGTGACGAAAGCGCTCCCAGCCCGACACTTTGCAGAGTGTTCGCCGAACCTGTATCGACTCTAGATGCCCACTCCCCCACAGCGAGCCAAGTCGACCGCGCTTCCCGCTGCGGCGGCTGACGAGAGACGGCGGCTCCTCCCTCCGCGAGCAAGAACGTCGGAACTGGGCAATCTCCGATGTATCTACGGAAATCGCATCTTCGCCGCGGCGGCCTGCTCTCACCGTTCTACCGAGGCAGAAACTCAGTGTCCCCGCGCTCCGCCCATGCTCTTCAGGCATCTCTCCTCCGATTAGAGGCAGCTGCACGGCAATCGCATCTTAGCGACGTCGGCCTATTCACACCGTTGGGGAGGGCCAGAAATTCGATGCCCCTACGCGCCCATTCCCCATTCTCCCATGCATTTTCGGCATTTCCCCGACAATCAGAGTCAACGGAGCCTCCTTCGTTCGACGACCCCTCAACATGCGTTCGTCCTGCCGTTGTATCCGAGGAGCTGTTTTCATACACTCAAAGATCGGAGCCCGACTGCCCTTCGCACAGCACCCCTGCTTCGTCCCCCATGCCCACCGACGCTGAAGAGACCTCGTTCGCCGACCGTGCGCTGGACTACATCGAGCGATCAGGAAACGCCCTCCCCGATCCCGTCACCATTTTTTTCATCTTCATCGGCATCGTGATGGTGGTCTCCTGGATTACCGCCACGGCGGACGTGAGCGTCGTGGGCCGAGACCTTCGCCGACTTCCCTCCGCTCGGCCTCGTCCTGGTGGTGATGCTGGGCATTGGGGTGGCGGATAAGACGGGCCTCATCAGTGCCGCCCTCAAGTCGTTCGTCGCCAGCGTGCCGGATGTGCTCCTGACAGCAGCGCTGATTTTTGCCGGCATCATGTCGAGCCTGGCCGTCGACGCCGGGTACGTGGTCGTCATTCCGCTGGGGGCCGTGCTCTTCTATGGCGTCGGCCGTCATCCCCTCGCCGGGTTGGGGGCCGCCTTCGCAGGGGTCTCGGCCGGCTTCAGCGCCAACCTGTTGCTGACGTCCCTCGACCCCCTGCTCGCCAGCTTTACCGAACCGGCCGCTCAGCTCATCGACGACGGATACGGCGTGCCGGTTACAGCCAACTGGTGGCTCATGATCACCCTCACGCCCATCTTCATCGTCGTAGGCTCGTACGTCACCGAAGCCATCGTCGAACCGTACCTTGGCGACTACGCCCCGCCCGAGGACTTCGACGAAGAGGAGGTCGAGGACAGCGAATTGACCGACGAGGAGCGGAAGGGACTGCGCTGGGCGGGAATCATCACGCTGGCGTCGATCGTCGGGGTGGTGCTGCTGTCCGTGCCCGAGGGCGCCCCGCTCGCCGAGTTCGAGGTGCTCATCGAGAGCATCGTGGCCCTCATGGTGTTTCTCTTTTTTCTGCCCGGCCTGGCCTACGGCATCGTCGTGGGGGAAATTGAGGACGACTCGGACGTGGCCGACATGATGGCGGACACGATGGCCGACATGGGCGCCTACATCGTCCTCGCCTTCGCCGCGGCGCACTTCATCGCCATGTTCGAATGGTCGAACCTGGGCTCGATTATCGCCATCAGCGGCGCCGATCTGCTGCAGAGCGTGGGCTTCACCGGGATTCCGCTCCTAATTTCCTTCATCCTCGTCTCGGCCCTCATCAACCTGTTCGTGGGCAGCGCGTCGGCGAAGTGGGCGATCATGGCGCCGGTGTTCGTGCCCATGCTCATGCTCGCCGGCGACCCCGGCTACTCGCCCGAGACGGTGCAGGCGGCCTACCGCATCGGCGACTCGTTTACCAACATCCTCACGCCCCTGCTTCCCTACTTTCCCCTCGTCATCATCTTCGCCCAGCGCTACGACGAGGACGCCGGCATCGGAAGCATCATTGCCCTGATGCTGCCGTACTCCATCAGCTTCGGGGTGGTGAGCACCCTCGTGTTCCTGATCTGGATCCTGCTGGGCCTGCCGCTTGGACCGGGGGCGGAGCTGTACTACATGGGCTGAAAACGGAGCCCACTCAGTCTTCGAACGGGTTGCGTAGAGCAAGCCCCTCGATTGCATCGAAATCCGAGATATTCCGGGGGACAAGAGGGACGTCAAAATTCAAGACCGTTGCAGCAGTAATGGCGTCTTTCGCGCCCGCCTCTCTCCGGGCTTCTGTTCGTTCGGGACCGTAGACCCTGACTGGGAGCGTATCGGCCGGTGCATGAGCGACGAGGGAAAGCGTCTGAGGGAAACGCAGCTCCTAACAGCGCATCTCTGCCCCGCATTGTTGCGTGCCTCGTTCTATTCCGCAGGGCTGTCTCAGGTAGGCGTTCAGAATCCGGACACTCCGTCCCGCGTCCCCGTAGAGGAGTGCTCGCCATTGCCTCGCAGGAATCCATCCGCCCGTCGATGATCACGCTCTACCGCCGCCCCGACGACCCCTGGGCCGACGAGATCCAGGAGGCTCTCGACGAGATGGTGATCGCGCACGAGACGAAAACGATCGACGAGGGAGCAACCCCGCTCGAGGACGTGCCCCAGCTGCCCGCCCTCCGCGACGAGGGCGAGGTCGTGACCGGCAAGGCAGCCCTCCGCGACCACCTCGACGACCTGCGCGACCTGATGGCCGACTGGGACCGATTTCAGTCCGACGCCTGCTACATTGAGGACGACGGCTCGATCTGTTGATGCGTCTGAGGATTCCGCCCCCTTTCCACCCTCCACCTGCGACACAGTGAACCAATGGCCAGTACCAGCGACCTTCGGGCTGCCATCGAACAGAATCTGCTGTTCGAATGGAGCATCGAGTTGGGACATGCAACGATTGAACTGCTCGCCGAACCCATTGCCGAAGGGGAAACGTTGCACCTCAAAGATATTGCAGTCTATCCCAGAGCCGCTGACACTGCAGACATCGGTACCAGGGCGGTCCGAATGATTCGGAATCGGCTCGCGACACGAGCGAGACGAGCGGGCTTCTCGAAGTTGAGGGTAACGGGGACACGCCTTAGCGGAGCGAAGAAAGGACGATCCGTAGATGTGACCATCGACCTTCCGCACAGATAACCGCTCGCCCCATGCGAAACGTCGATCTCGAACCGTATCAAAACATGATTTCCGAGGGTCGGAGTGTGGAAGAGGTGCTGTCCCGTCTCCGCCGAGACGGGCATTCCCGTATTGAATCGATAAAGGTCCTCATGACCCTCCAGGATTGCTCCCTGACCGAGGCAAAGCGAGCTGTTCATGCGAGCGACGCGTGGAAGAACGCTCGCGAGGACGCAGAAGCCGTACACGAGTCGCTGATTGAGCATCTTGACGACGAAAGCGAGGTGGACTGAGGGAGCTTTCCTGTCCCCCGGAGGCTCCCTCCCTATTCCCGAGTCGCATAAGTCCCTGAGCACGCGTGGACGTTTGTGCGGAGGGACTGTTTGTGACGCGGGGATGCTTTAGCGCCCAGATGTCCAGATGTAAACCCGGCAGAGCACCCCCCAACACGATGAGCAAAAACCGTTTACCAGTTTTTTACGCATCGGAAGAATGGGGCACATCAGCGAAGTTTCATCCTGTGCCTGAAACCCCCCTTCGGGGTGTGTTTATCTCCTGACTGCA
>PXSX01000027.1 GCA_003022655.1 Bacteroidetes bacterium QH_1_64_81
CGGGCGGTCATCGGGATCCGGCACGGGGCCTTCCCGGAGCGTCTCGTTGTTCGCGTGGACGAGGGACAGCCACAGGAGATTGCCCCCGTAGGCGGTGAGCACCACGATGGCGACGGCGTACAGGGCCGGGATGATGATCTCAAGGACGGCGAGCATCAAGCGCAACGATGGGAAGGTTGAAGGTTGGAAGGTTGGCAAATTGAAGATTGGGGAGTTGGGCGGTTGTTGAAGTTAAGACTCCAATATTCCCAGACGCCCACACGCCATCACGCCCACACGCGCTCACCGGTTTCGGCCGTAGGTCTCATGGCTTGAGACCCAGTCGGACGAGGAGATGGCGGCTCCTAGCGACAGCTCACCCGCGAGGGTGGCCGCCGCCACGATCTCGGCAAACTTGTGCACCTTGCCCTTCCCGAAGCAGCCCATCACTTCGAGACACTCGCGCTGCGTGGGCAGGCCTGTGCCCCCACCGTACGTCGCCACGATGAGGGACGGAATAGTAAGCGAGATGTGCAGGTCCCCGTCGTCAGTCAGGTCCGTATAGAGGACGCCGGCCGACGACTCGGAGACGTTGGCCACGTCCTGCCCGGTGGCGATGAACAGGGCCGTAATGGCATTCGGGGAGTGGCCGCCGTTGTTGTTGGCGCCGGAGAGGAAGGCCCCCACGGTCGACACGTTCCAATGATGGTGGAGGTTCTCGGGCTCCACGCGCATGTGCTGGACGAGGGTCTCGCGGTCGATGGTGGCCTCGGCCGTCACACGCTTGCCCCGCGTCTGCATCACATTCACCTGCGACGCCTTCTTGTCCGTCGCAAAGTTCGATTCCAGATAGAAGTTTTCGACCGAGCCCGGATACTGGTCCATGATCCAGCCGCAGGCGGCAAAGGTGGCACGGCCCACCATGTTCTGCCCCGCCGCGTCGCCGGTGCGGTAGTTGAAGCGCAGGTACGCGAAGTGATTGGAGAGGTAGTGGTTGATGTGGAGCAGCTCGGCCACGCTAGAGGTCGACTCCGCCTCTGCCCGAACCGCGTCCATGTGGTCGTCCACCCAGTGGGTGAAGTCGCGGGCCTCGCGGGCGTCGTTGAAGACGAACACGGGAGCGCGCTGCATGCAGTCGCCGGACACGGTGGCCTCCACGCCCCCGCTCAGATTGCACACCTTCATGCCGCGGTTGTAGGAGGCCACCAGTGTGCCCTCCGACGTGGCAAGCGGAATGAGGACGTCGTCCTGCGCGTGTTCGCCGTGGACCGTGAGCGGACCGGCAAAGCCGAGTGGGATCTGGGCGACGCCCGTGAAGTTTTCCACGTTGCCGTCCGTGACCTCGGGGTCGAACGAGTAGTGGGGGATGTGGTCGAGCGAGACACCGCTGTAGTCCTCAACGAACCGATGGCGCTCGTCGATGATGGCCGGGCTGTAGTTGTCGTCCGCGTCCCGAGGAATGCGCTTTACGGCCTCGTCCTGCTCCGAGACGGAGTCCTCGACCGAAAAGCTGAGGGTGCCGAACGGCTGGACCCGAAAGTGAATCTCGATGTCGTGTTTTCCGGTCTCCAAGGGCGGCCGGTGGACCCGCACGTGGAGGGTTCGGCGCAGCGGAAAGTCGAGCGCATTGTCGTCCGAGA